>DRGV01000087.1 GCA_011049955.1 bacterium | reverse complement strand
GGTCAAGGTAGAAGAGGTCACCCCACCCGCCAAGACTTCCCCTTTGGTGATAGAGAAGATCGATACCGATGGGGATGGCATTCCCGATACCTTCTTAAGGTTTACTCTCTTCATCGCTTAAACACTTTCTTATACTTAACAGGTTATTAGTTTACCATAATAATTTCGAGAAGGGACCAGGTCCCATTAGATAGTAAACATCTAACGGGATAAATTTTAACCCCATACCATCGCCTCCCCGAAGGAGAACCTTCGGCTTCCAACGGGGCAAGTCGGCGAGCTACGGGGTAAACTTGTGACAACAGATTTTTAATCAGAGAAGGGGAGGATGAATTCTTTGTATTGGCCGGGGTGGTATTTTCCTGTGTAATCGCTCTTTTTACTTCTCTTCACCCTTATGGGCCTGACGCCGGCCTCCAGGGCCTCGGTGATATCCGAGTCGCTATCACCGAAGAAGGCAACGAAACTTCCCTTCTCTAAGATAGACGATTTATTCCTCTCAAAGTGAAATTCCTTGGCAAGCCACTTCCAATGTTCCTGAAGCTCCTCGCCCCCATATCCTTGGCGGGCGGTAATGATTACCACATCGAAGCCCAGGGCCTTATAGATTAAAGCAATACTCATAGGAACCAGTTTTACCTTTTCCACATTAAAGCTCTGATTGACCACTCTCCAGTATCCCTCTGAATAGGACTCCTGACCGCTGGCGGCACCCGCCCGAAAGGCCGGGGTAGAGAAGATCAGGGTATCATCATAGTCAAAGCCCACCTTTAAATCTGCGATATTCACTCCAGCAACAGTAACTCCATAAATACAAATAACCGCTACAAGAGTAATCTTGACTTTTCTCTTCATTTCACTTTCCTCCTTTGCAACCACAGAGGTCACAGAATTCAAAGAATTCCGTCTTTCGTCATTCGTTTATCGGTTGCGAAGCTCGTTTCGTCTTACGTTATTCGGTTGCGCTTTTTCCGAAAGACGTCTGACGATACCGGATGCGCTTCGCTGGCATCCGAGAGAGCACAAATATTGAGCATTGACCGAAACCAGTTGCGTAACCGCAACCGATTACCGATAACTGATTACCGTTCACCGATCACCGTTCTCAATTTTTTAATTGCCTTCTTAATATCTTTAGAGCCGAAGATTCCCATTCCGCTTGCTAAGATGTCTGCTCCGGCCTTAATTACCTCTGGGGCAGTGGTAGTATTTATTCCTCCATCCACCTCAATCTCTACTTTTAGATTCCTCTTGGTTATCAGATCCTTCAACTCTCTAATCTTGGGGATTACTGCCGGGATGAATATCTGGCCAGCAAAACCAGGATGGACGCTCATTACAGTAACCATATCTACCTTCCCCAGAAACTCCTCGATGGCAAGAAGGGGGGTCTTGGGATTAATGGCTATCCCGGCTTTCTTCTTTCCTTCTTTAATCAATCCAATTGCCTCTTCTATATTACCACTGGCTTCGATATGTACTGTCAATATATCGCTTCCTGCCTGAAGAAAGGGCTTTATGAACTTCTGAGGATTATTGATCATAAGATGAACATCCAGGGGAAGTTTTGTTATCTTTCTTATTGCCCTCACTATCTCTGGGCCGAAGGTAATGTTGGGGACAAAAGCCCCGGCCATGACATCGATATGAACCAGATCTGCTCCTGCTTCTTCTATTCTTCTTATCTCCTCTTTTAAAGATATAAGGTCTGCTGCCAATACAGAAGGCGCTATCTTAACCATAAATACCTCCGTTTTCGCTTATCGCTTGTCGCCCGCTTCACTTTGTCGCCCCTCGTTACACTCGGGACTGGGCGATTCTGAACGAAGTGAAGAATCTCGCTTATCGTAAAGTCTTTTTGAAAGAATGAATTTTCCTGATTAACTTCTCTGCTTCCTCATATAATTTTAGTCGCAAGCTTTCTTGAATAAACTTGCGTTTCTGAGCAAAGAAGAGGATATTGACTGTTTCTAGGGTAGATTTGATTGCTATATCCAGATAATTCTTAAAGTCTTTATTAGTTGCTGCGCCTGAGCCTTCTGCAATGTTGTTAGAAGTGGAAACTGCTGCTCGTTTAAGTTGGGAAGTCAAACTAAATTGTTCACTTTTAGGAAAAGTTTCAGCAACATCATAAAGTTTATTTCCATATTCTATCGCTAATTCCCAAATTTCTAACTTTTCAAATCTAAACATTTTTCCCTCCTGCGACCAGCGACCTGCAACCAGCAACCCGCGACCTGCGATTAGCGACCTGCTATCTGAGGGTCATCTCTCTTTCTAATTTACCCTCGATATATATCTTGGCCCTCGCTCTTCCCATAATGGCAATGACTTCATTGATCTCCTTTCCCGGGGAGAGGAGGGCGTTATAGACCTCTCTTTCGCCCTGGGCATCGCTGATCACAATTTTTATCCTCTTAGAAAATAGGCCGGCGGGGACCACATAATGGAGCATATAGTATCTTAATAGTCCCGTGGGGCGAGTCTGACTCTTTACACTTATCACCAGATTAACAAGAGATTTCTCCTTTACCGGAAAACCAAAGCTCGGTGCCTGATTGAGGACCACCCCTTCCCTCAACTCCGGATCCACCTCATAGGTAATGCTGCCTGTCTGTAAGCTCAAGTATTCTATGGTTCTCGATGCTCTCTCTAGGGATCTCCCGATTAGGTCTGGCATATAGAAGTAGGTGGGATAAGGTCCAAGACTTACCAGTAGGTTTATCTCAGAACTCCTATTCACCTCAATTTCTGGTTCCAGGCTCTGGGCCATAATGGTATCCTCCTCAATTAGATCGGAGTATACTTTGGCGACTTTACCCATCCTTAGGCCTCTTTGGCGCAGGATAATCCCTGCGGAACGTAAACCCCTTTCTTTCACTTCGGGAACAAAGACTTTCTGAGAACCTCTAGAGATGATGACCTTGATCTCCCTTCCCTTCTGGACCACCTTTCCCGACCGAGGGTCCTGAGAGATGATATGGTCCTTGGGAATACGGTCATCGAAGCGCCTCTCTAAGAGTTTTAAATTCAATTTCAATCCCGCTCTACCCAACTCCTCCAGGGCAAGGGTTACCTCTTTTCCCCTGATATCCGGCACCTCAACCTCCCTTCCCCCAGTAAATCTCATGAGGAGGAAGATAAATAATATTCCCCCTAAGGTTATTCCTACAATTTTGAAGAATAGTTTTTTAATGGTCATCTGCTTTGTCGTAGAATCAAGAGGCGAAGGAGCTGCATGACTGCCATGGCGGTAGCGGCTAAGTAAGTCAAGGCCGCAGCAGAGAGGACCTTGCTCGCCCCAGAGATCTCCTCTTCCCCCAAATAATTCCCTTCCTCAAGTAAGACTAAGGCTCTCTTTGAGGCGTTAAACTCCACGGGCAGAGTAACAATTTGAAAGATAACTGCGGCACTAAAGAATAGGATACCGAGATTCATCAAAAAACGGCCCCCAAATAGGAAGCCGATGAAAAAGAGGGGAAAAGCTAAGTTCGTTCCCAAAGCAGTGGCGGGAAAGATGGCATGGCGGATCCGCAAGGGAAGATAACCTCTTGAATCCTGTATGGCATGGCCCGTCTCATGGGCCGCAATCCCTAAAGCAGACAGAGAAGAACTATCATGGATGGGAGCAGAAAGGCGTAAGACTTTACTTCTCGGGTCATAATGGTCGGTTAACGTTCCTGGAATCTTCTCAATCTTGATTTCACTTAAGCCATTCTCATTCAAGAGGCTTCTTGCCGTCTGGGCCCCGTTCCATCCTCTTTGGGAAGCGACCTTAGAATACTTCCGATAGGTACTTTTCACCTTATTCTGAGCATAGAGGGCCAGAATAAGAGCGGGAAGGAGAATGAGATAAGAACTGTAGAAACCCATCATTTACCTCCAAATTTGTTTAGTGAAATACTAAATTCTAATATCGAAATTCTAAACAATTTCTAAATTCTAATTTTCAAAATCCAAAACTACTTTCGTTTAGAACATTTGAATTTTGGTTATTTGGATTTGTTTAGTGCTTCGGCCAATGCTTAATTACTTATGCGCTCTCCAATGCAAGCGAAGCGCATTGGGCTTTTGGATTTCGGATTTGTTATTTAGAATATCGCCTCTCTTTATCCTATATCCTGAAGAGAAGGAAGAGGCGCTCATCCTCTTCTTGCCTGCAGGCTGAACCTCCTTAACCAACAAGAGCCCTTCTCCACAAACCACCACCATCCCCTCTTTAGTGATGTCTATCACTTCTCCCGGTTGGAATTTGCGATCTGCAATGTGCGATACGCGATATGCGATTTCTGCCTTCCATATCTTCAAAATATTTTTTCTTTCTTCAGTTTTCACTTTCCCTCTGGAATCTTGGAAAGATTCCGAGGACTTAGTCCCGGAAATTCTCTGAATTTCTCGGGGTACTTTTTCATTTTTACTTTTTACTTTAACGTAAGTATAGGCCCCCGGCCAGGGGTCCATGGCTCGAACGAACCTTTCTATCTGAGAAGCGGATCTCTTCCAGTCTATGAGCCCATCCTCTTTCTTCAGTCTTGGGGCATAGGTTGCCCTTCCTTTATCCTGAGGTATCCTTGGCGCCTCTTTCCCCTCAATTTTAGCGATGGTCTCTATCAATAATTCTGCTCCTGTCTCGGCCAATCTTCTGCTCAAGGTAGCGGTAGTATCATCCTTCCTAATCTCCTCTTCTCTCTGTAAAATAATATCTCCGCTATCCACCTCCTCGCTCAGATAGAAGGTGGTCACCCCACTCCTCTCTTCTCCAGCAAGAATAGCCCAGGGAATGGGTGCCGCTCCCCTATATTTGGGAAGCAAGGAAGCGTGAAGATTAATGCATCCATCCTTTGGTAATTTTAGAACCTCTTTTGATAAGATCCGGCCAAAGGCAACGATAACAATTAAGTCAGGAGAGATTTTTCTCAAAAAGTTAATAAACTCTGGATCGTTTATGTTCAATGGTTGATAGATATTCAGATTATTCTTTAAAGATAACTCCTTAACCGGCGAGAAGGAGACCTTCATTCCCCTCCCCCTTCTTCGATCCGGTTGGGTAATCACTCCCACAATATCATGCTTGCTCCTGATTAAAGTTAAAAGGGAAGAGCAGGCAAACTCCGGGGTTCCCATAAAGATTATTTCCATTCGTATCTCCTAGATTTATTAAATTAGCACATTTCTTCAAAAAAATCAAATTATCGTTGACCCCGCACCTTTTCAATATTCACCCCGCTCCTTCTTTTCTCCAAATCCCGACCGCAGACAAGGAAGGGGCGGGGTTCATTTTTTATCTTAATGCTTTGAATGGGTAAAAGGTGCGGGGTTGACTTTTCTCTTATCTTTCGATATACTTAAGATGTTTGTTTTTGCGTCTTTGTTTGAAATTTTGCGTTTTTGCGGTTGCAAAGGAGGGAAAGAAAATGAAAGAAAAACTCTATCATGCCAAGTTGCCACCCTTGAATATGAGGGAAGGTATTGCCATCCAGATGAAGTTCTACTGGGCG
>DRGV01000086.1 GCA_011049955.1 bacterium | reverse complement strand
GTCCGGCGGGATAGATATTCATCCCGGGATTCCAGGCCAACCACCACCTTCAGGGGATCGAAGTATCCAGACTGGATAGCGATCCAGAAGAGGTTAAAGCAGAAAGTAAGTCCGACTACTAAAATGATTATTCGCGAAACGGTTCTTCCTTTCTGAGAAAGCTGGATTATTAGATAGGCAAAGATAATGCTTAAGGCTGGAAGTAAAGGAAGGAGGGATCTCATAAACTGCTGAGAAAGGGCCCAGAAGAGAGAGTAGCCCCCCCCATAAACAACCAGGTATCTTAAGTTTTTGTCCCATTTTCTTAGAAATAAGAAACCGGGAAGGAAGATCAAGAAAAGGGGACCGATGAGTCCTCCCCCAAGGAAGCGGGTCTTCATAGTTGCTACCCAGGGTAATTTAAAGTAATTCCTAAGATTAGTATATCCCAGTCCCTGGGCCCTGAGATGTTCCATCCACCTCTGGGCATTGAATTCACTCCAATATCTGCCCCCGAATATCTTATAGAGAAAGGGATAGATAGGGTTTCCAGTGAAGGCGATATTCTTAAGATACCACGGAGAGGCAACAGCCAGAGCAATAGCGGCAAAAATAAAAACCCTCTTCAGGCTAATTCCTATCCTTTCTCTATCTTCTATAAGAGACTTAAAGAATAGACCAAGAATGAGGATGACAAAGAGTAGAAGCCAGGCAGTATATTTTGTTCCTAAAGCCAGACCACAGTTTATACCAGAGAGGATTAACCAATTAAATTTCTTACTGTGGAAATAGCTAATTAAAGCATAGATGGCCAGAAAAGAGAAGAAACCCAAGGTCAGATCGACCAGGGCCATGGTTGAGACCAGGGCAACATAGGGAATGGTATAGAAGATGGCTGCCGCCAAAAGGGCTATCCGGGGATTGAAATACCGTCTGGAGAAGGAATAGATGGCCAGTGAGATTAAGATACCAAAGGTGAAATGGATGAGTTTTGCTAATATATCGCACTTCAGAAGAAGGGCTAAAAGATAGAGCATCTCCCCCGTAAATGGGAAGTTGGAGTAAAGATTGAATGATACCGGAATAATGCGCTGGTGCTGAAGATAGATATTGGGCACTGCCAGATGATAGACAGAGGAGTCATAGGACATGGAGGTTATGGGAACTGAGGGAGCCAAGGCACCAATAAGATTTATTAAGACTACTCCTATAATGATGGCGCCTAAAGTTATGTTAAGAGGGGTAAAGCGCTCTCGGGAGATATTGGTTACTCTCTGCCAGATTCCTTTGAGAGTTTCTTTTATCTCAGAGGATAAGAAAATAGTCAAAATCACCAGAAGAATGGAGAATAACCAGTGGTAGAGCAATCCCAGAAGGCCCAGTCCTAAAACAGAATAAGAGATTATTCCCAGTCCCAGACCAATAGAGAAGAGATTTTCTTCAAAGAAAGAATTAAACTTCACTTTGAAGTGTCTTAATATCTTTCTTCCCAGACAAATAGCAAGGAATAAGAGGATAGTTAGTAGTCCAATCTCCAAGAGGATAGGAATGAGAGGAAAAGGATAACTCAGATAATAAGCACCTAAGACAACGAATGCCCATAGGGTAAGAGCGAAAAACAATATCTTTTTCATCAATCTAAATCCTAAAGATTCCTAAGCCGGGCTTGAGTTTTCCCAGAAGACAATAGGGGATAGCCTGGAGGATGGGGGATGCCTAAGGTATAAGCCACAGCAATTAACTCCCCACTATCCCCAATATAGACTGTAGGAAGAAGGTCTTGAGATAGACCCCAAAGGAAATAAGAAATAATAGGAAAGGAATGAGGGTGCGCATTCGCTTGCCGCCTCTATCGCTTTGCGATATAAGGGAATGAGTTTTTTTATCATTTGCTGCCAACAATTATCTGATTAGCTAACAAGAAATCGCTTTTTAACTTATAAAGAATTTTTTCAATCTCTTCTTCAAAAGGAAAACCAATAGAAGAGAACATAAATTTTTTTGCCTTTAAGATTTTAAAGTCCTGTGAAGTAAGAAGTGCTTTGAGTGCCGAAAGGGAAAACGTCTTCTGATGCCCTTTCTCTTTTAGGAGCCCTGTTTTCCTTGCTATTTTATCCCAGAAGGGAACCGGGGTAGTGATAATAAATATCCCTCCTCTCTTTAAAAGGCGATGGCATTCTTTAATCATTCTTGTGGGTTGTAAGAGATGTTCTATAACTGCAGTAGCAATAATCACTTCAAATTCCTCATTCCTGAAGGGCAGATTTTCGGCCTGGCCTTGAATCATTCTAATCCCGGGATTTGCATTAGTTCTTAATAATTCCCGGGACGAATCTATTCCTACTGATAAGGAGATTGCTAAGCCTTGACTTAAAAGATTGAGTATTAGCCCATCGGCACAACCAATATCTAAAAGAGAAGTGATTTTAGTCCCTCGATATTTTTTGACAACCTTTAATACCTCTTTTGCCCTTCTTTTAAGACGATACTTGAGCGCTCCTCTCCTCTTTCTTTTCTCCTGATACTCCATAGTTCTCATTTCAAAATTTAATAACTCCTAAGCCGGCCTTTATTTTTCTCCTGAACTCTTTTAAGGATTTGACCTTGGTCAATTCTTTCAAGATATAGACTGGTCGAATATAGAAACTTCGATAGGCTGATTTCAGTAATGCCATTAACTCTTCTCGCGATAGACTCTCTTCCCAAACTTGGGGGATAAAATCCTTCTCTGGATTTTGGGAGAACTCCCTCCAGTAATCTTTCTTTAAGATTCCCTCTTTTAGGCCGAGGCGGTAGAGGTCGGT
>DRGV01000085.1 GCA_011049955.1 bacterium | reverse complement strand
TACCGCTGATTTTGACATGAGAGATAAGGAGGGTTACGGGGGGTAAGAGGGATAAGAGGGTAAACCCCCTTTCTCCTTTCAACCCCTTCACCCCTTTACCATACATTTGCGGTCATCTGCGTCTTGATCTGCGCTAATCTGCGTTTTAGAAGAGGTTCATCTGCCTGGCCCCTTCTTTCTTCTCAAATATTTCTACCTTTCCATAGACTCCGTCATACCCCGGCTCAATCTTTACCTTTCCCTCCCTTGCCCGAGAAAGCGCTTCCGCCACTTTTGAATGGGCCTTACTTAAATCCTCAATGGGAATATCCAAAAGAACCCGGAATTCGCTTCCAAAGTGACTAACCAAATAGTCATACAATTTCTTGACTGCTGTTGAAGTGCGGGTCTTATCTATAGAAACAGCAATGATCTCCCTCAAAGGAACTAAGTGCCGGAAGGGAATGGCGGCTTTTGGTTTAAACCCTAATTCTCTATCTGACAGTTCATCCACCCGATGCAATACTCCAATGGTAAGAGGCTTTTTGCATTTGGGACAGATATTATTATGGGCCTTGGCTTCTTTAGGAGAAAAGACTATCCCGCAGTTCCTGTGGCCATCGAAGTGGTACTTCCCCTCTTCAGGGAAGAACTCTATGGTCTCTTTGAATTTAGTCTTGTCTTTTTTCTTGATAGATTCGATTATCTCCTTGTAATCTAATTTACAGTCAAAGATATTGACCTCCCTTCCCAGATTCTCTGGGGAGTGGGCATCGGAATTAGAGATAAGGGTAAATCTATCCAGTTTTGATAGTGTCCAATTCATCAAAGGATCACTCGATAGTCCGGTCTCCAAAGCATGGATATTTTTGGTATATTCTCCAAAGCATTCTTCAATATCATCGAATCCCGAGTTGGCACCGAATAGGCTAAACCAGGGAGTCCAGATATGGGCGGGAACGATGAAACAATCCTTTGATATTCCTAAAACAATTCCTACTAAATCTTTTGCCGATAGGCCAAGGATAGGCCTTCCATCAGCATCTAAGTTTCCAATCTTAGAAAGCTCCTTATTTATCCCTTCTGCGACCTGGAAGCTGGGGGCGAAGATGATGGTATGGATTTTCCTTACCTTCCCTCCCTGGGAGTAGATGCTCGATACCTCACCAGTCAGGAAGAAGTGGGTTCCATTACATTCATAGAGGCCATAAGAGATTTCTTTTAGATGGGCCTTCAGTTCGGCAAGCCACTGATAATGAGTAAAGTCTCCGGTGCCCAAGAGATTGATCCCCTTTATCTTTGCCCATTCAGTTATTCCCTCAATATTCATATTCTTAGAAGTAGCCCGGGAATATTTGGAATGGATGTGGAGATCAGCAATAATCACTTTTTTCTCCAGTGACCAGGAATCCTTTTTCCCTAGCAAACCTCTTCAAGGCGTCGTCAAACTCTTTCAGGTCTAGATCCTCTGGAACATCGAACCCGATACACCTCCCCTCACTATTGGCCTCAAAGGGGAAAGATTTAGTAATGTCGATTACTCCTTTAAATATGATGTAGGTTACCCCATAATTCTCTTTTACAGTATAGATAACTCTTTCGTCTTCTTTATAGAAGACTTTCACGATAGACCTCGTTATCATTCGGCAAAACGCGGATTTATACGGATTTGAGCGGATTCATACGGATAACCTATCCGTTTGCATCTGCATCCATCCGTTTGAATCCCTTCCTTCTAATTTTTAATGCTTCAGGATAATCTCTTTACCAGTCTGGCTACCCTGCGGCCTAAATCCTGACATTGGCTCTTGCTTCTTTCATCTGGTGCCCCGATGGCCACCGGGCCATAGTGGTCTCCCTGCGAAGTTCCCTGAACAATCATGCCATGGATCAAGAAGGCCTTCAGGATATTCATAATGGTAGTCTCATTCCCTCCCCCAATATTTGCAGAGGAAGAGAAGGCCCCTCCCACCTTACCCTGCAACTCTCCATGGAATTTTACACTCTCATCTAAAAGTTCCTTAATGGAAGCAGCCATGTCTCCATAGTAGGTAGGAGAACCGATGATTATCCCATCCGCCTTCAAGAGTTCATCTACCCTGGTATCCTCTATCTTCTTCACTTCTACCTCTACTCCCTCTTCCTTCACTCCCTCTCCCACAAGTTTGGCCATCTCTTCCGTATTCCCGGTCTTTGAGTAGTAAATAACTAAAACCTTTGCCATTCTCATCCTCCCCTAATCTTTAATTTTTCTCTTCGTCCACTCCAGAGGATCAACCACTATCCCGGAAGCGCATAGTCCCCAGTGTAGATGAGGGCCCGTAGCCAATCCTGTCCGACCCATAGTTCCGATTAACTGACCTCTCTCTACCTCCCCACCCTTCTTAACCAGCCGTTCTTTGAGATGGGAGAAGATGGAGAAGATTCCCTGACCATGACTTATGATTATCGTTCCTCCATGAACTCTCATATCTTTTGATAGAACAATTATTCCAGAGTTAGGAGCAAGAACTTCTGTCCCTTCCTTATTGGCGATATCCACTCCCTTATGCCTCCAGGAGGCCTTTCCTTTGTTGTAAACCCGGTAGGCCCCAAAGGGGGAAGAGATCCTCCCCTCTGCGGGAAAGATGAATCTTCCCTTCCAGAGCTGTTCCAGTTCCTCTTTCTCATAGGTTCTTCTTATCCTCTTTCCCTCTTTTCCCAAATACTTAGAAGTGAGATACCCACTCTTTTCCGGAGGAATGGAGAGGGCTTCTTTCTTAAAAACTGTTCTTTTTATCTGGACTGTTTCCTTCCATTCGACTTTTAATCCCTCTTCTGTTTTAATTGTGAAGAGAATCTTATATCTTCCTGGTTTGGTAATAAACGGTATTCCAATAATAGCGCGATAGTTATTCTCTCTTATTTCATAGAACTTTATTTCTCTTCCCAAAAAGTCTGCTTTCAGGTCTTTTAAGGTCTGTGGAGATTCAAGATAGACTACCAACGTCTTTCCCTGTCCGACACTTTTCGGCGCTATTCTTATGTCAAGCTCTTGAGCCAAACCTGAAGAGATAGTTAAAAATAAAGAAATTATGGCAATTAGTAATTTCTTCTGCATTAACAAGTTAGATGAAAGGCGCCGATGACCTTCTTTGATTTAGAGAGCGCATTAAAAGTCTTGTAGGCCTCTTCTGACTTCTGGACGATGAGCCTTATTCCTTTACTCCTGATATGTTTCTCTGTCTCCTCTGGAATCTCCACCAATCCAGAAGCACCGGTTCCTACCACAAGGACCTCTGGCTTGGCCTCTAAGATTTCCTTTATATCCTCAATATCTAACCGATGGCCTTCCTTTCTCCACCAGGAGTCCTGGGTATGATCGGGATAGATGATGAGGTCAGAGGTATACTCCTTGCCATCGATGACCATAGAGCCAAAGGAATAGGACTCGATCATTGCTTACCTCCTTAGAGTTTAGATGTCAGAAATTAGATAGCCCAGGGGTTACACGGGTAACAGGGGGCACAGGGGGTAACAAGGGTTTAAAATCCGTGTCGCCCTTGCCACCCTGGTCACCCTTGTTCCCCTTCAGTCATTTGTTTTTTACGTTTATCTCCTTTTATAATCTGGGCATTCAGTAGCGTTCGGTTTCTCAGGGCGAGAACAGGCTCCTCGATAATCGTATAAGCAGGAGTCACATAAGAACTTGCCTCCACCAAAAAGCTTCCTCAGTTTTCCCTGTAACTTCTTCAGAAATTTTTTCATCTTACTTCTACAGATAATTGAGAATAGATGCCAGGCAAGCTGGCTAAATTCTTCGCGAGGCTCAGAATGCAGAACATCAGAGTATCAGAATGAGAATTCAGAAATCAGATTTCAGATTCAATCTGGCCTTCTGATAACTGATCTTCTCCATCTGGTATTCTGGTAATCTGATACTCTTCTTCTTTCCTACTTTCCTACTTTTATAGAATTATTTTATTGAGTGGATACTCCACGATCCCGGTGGCACCGATCTCCTTCAGTTTAGGGATTAAATCCCTCACTACCTTCTCATCGATGATGGTGGTAACATCCACCCAACTGGGATCGCTCAAAGGAGAGACAGTGGGTCTCTGAAGGGCAGGGAGGATCTTCAATACCTTCTTAAGGTCCTTCTTCCTCACATTCATCATGAGTCCTACCTTACCAACGGCATTGATGGCTCCTTTCAAAAGAAGAGCAAGTTTCTCTACTTTCTTTCTCTTCCAGGAATCCTTAAAGGATTGCTTATTCATGATGAGTCTGGGAGTAGATTCCAGGATAGTCTCCACAATTCTCAGGTTATTCGCCTCTAAAGAAGCACCAGTCTCTGTAATCTCAACGATGGCATCGGCCAATTTAGGAAGCTTGACCTCTGTCGCTCCCCAAGAGAACTCAACTATTGCCTTTACCTTATTTCTCTTTAGATAGTCCTTTGTTAGATTCACGGCCTCGGTGGCAATCCTTTTCCCTTTCAGGTCTTTAGCTGACTTTATTTTACTTGCTACAGGAACTGCCAAGACCCACTTCACCGGTCTCATCCCTCTCTTGCTATAGACCAGATCTGCCATCTCAATGACCTTTGCCCTATTTTCCATTATCCAGTCCTTTCCCGTTATTCCACAGTCAATGACCCCATCCTGGACATATCTGGCCATCTCCTGAGCCCGGATGAGCATACACTCTATCTCTGGATCATCGATGGAGGGAAAATAGGACCTCTCATCCACCCTTATCCGATAGCCGGCCTTCTCAAAGATGGAGATGGTCGACTCCTGTAGGCTTCCCTTGGGCAAACCCAACTTTAGTTTTCTCATTCTAATTACCTCCTTTTAGACACGGATTAGCAGATAAAAATCAAAAATTAAATATTAAAAATCAAAATTACATATTAAAATTCAAAAATTTCTTAAGCTTTACATTTTGATTTGTCATTTTGCATTTTAAATTTTACATTTTGCATTTAATCATTTGTGCCCATCCGTGTAATTATTGAAATTCAGATATTTTAAGACCTCTCCTCTTTATCTTCACCTGAGAATAAAGGCTAATGGCTACATTGACTGTTAGGCTTCCCTCCTCAAAGAGATAGAGGGGATAGATATCAAGCGTTCCCCCTGCCAAATCCACCCTAGTGGGTGCCGTTACATCAATCATCAGAAACAGAATCTTACTTTCTCTAACAGATGAAAGTCTTTTGCTATATCTTTTATTCGCTGGTGGAGTTCTGAAGAATACTTCTCGCTCTCTTTCTTGTTGAAGAGTACTCTGCTTATTTTAGAAATAGTTTCTGGATAATACCTTTTTAAGAAGGGGTAGAGGCTCTTCCAGACACCGAACCTGAGGTTTAATCTGTCAACGTAAATATAAGCTAATTTTAAGGAAGGGACAGCCTCTGTCTCTTATACACATCTC
>DRGV01000084.1 GCA_011049955.1 bacterium | reverse complement strand
GTTGGCAAGCCCTACGAAAAGTGATTAGTTGGGTAGTTGGTTAGTAGTTAGGACGGCAACTTCGTTGCCTATAGTAGTTAGTTTGTTGGTTTGATAGTTGGCTAGTTGGTTCTTCCCCGACTAACAACTAAAGCGAACGAAGTGAGCGTGCTAACAAACTGTCCGAGCGAAGCGAGGACTGATTGGCCCCACAATTTAAAAAATATTTGACATTTTCATTTTTTATGTGTTAAAATATTGAGCAGTAACCAGTAACTAGAAGTTGACAAGGATACAAGATATCGGTTAGGTCAAAGGGTAACGGTAACGAGGCCCGTATCGTTTAGGGGTTACGGTTACGTAACCGAACAACGTAGCCGAAACGGGCATCCTAACCCTAACCGTAACCGAATGTCTCCTTATCAACTTATTGACTTGTCAACTAGTCAACTTATTAACTTGTCAACTAATTCCGAGCGAAGCGAGGTGTAAAATGGCCCAGGACTATACTGAGTGGATAGAGAAGGAAATAAAATCCTCTGAGGGATTACAGAAGATTGTCGAACGTATAAAGACCGTAAAGGATCAGAAGTGCCTAGTAATAAGCCATGACGACCCGGATGGAATAACCGCTTGCTTAATCTTGAAACGTCTCCTGGATAAATTAGGGGCCGAGGTCGATTATTCCTTCCCGCCTTCCTATATATTGACTAAGGAACAATTAGCCTCTACAGTAAAGAAGAAGAGATATGAGCTTCTCTTCATTCTGGATAAGGGAACGACAAGCTATTATGATGAACACACTATGATTATTAAAGATATCGTAGTCATCGATCACCATTTCCCTGATTTACCCGAAGGGCCTCCCAAGAAGTGCCTCTTATATAACCCAAATAGTGATCCTCAAGCAGGAGAGTATATCAGGTGTTCCACCTCTTTCCTCGTCCATATGATTGCCACTAACCTGGGATTAAGAGAAGATTACGATGACTTCCTATGCTTCATCGGCTTAAAAGGAGACTTTGCCATCGATCCGGCAACAGGAGAGGTAAGTAAGTTCACCCAATCCTTCTATGAGACATATGAGAAAAACCTCAAGAATTTACTCACCCCCCTGAAGTCCCGGCCCACTATGTTCGATATTACCCAGAGGGAGAAGACCTCTCTTCTCTCCCGCATCACAGAACTCATCCACGGGACCTGTGGCGGAGGCTTCCAGTACTTCTATAACGATAGAGCGAAGTCTTTGAAAGGGGTGGACCAGGTAGATCTGATCTTTACCTCTTTATTCAAATATGGAAGAAAGAATCCAAATATATCGAATCTAAAGAGGCTGGATCACTTTCTTAATGAAATCCCTTATCGCTGGGTCATTCAGCAGCTCTACAAATACTATCTAAAGGATTGGGAGAATGCTACTCACCTTTTAGATTCCACCACTTCTTTGGGAAAGATGGGCCGGGTAGCCATCCATCTCTTCATCGGTGAGGAGGTCCCGTTACTTCCCATGGTGGGCTCGGCGAAGCTCTATGACCTCACCAAAGATTCTGGTGAAAAGCATCTCCTCTTAGTTATGATCAATAAGGAATCTGGTGGAGGAACCCACTTCTCCCTTCGTGCTACTTCGGATAGGATAAACTGTGGTAAGATCTGCCATACCCTGGCCAATAGGCTGGTTAGGAAGTACGGCTTTCCCAACCTGATTACTGGAGGAGGTCATAGCCGGGCTGCGGAATGCAAGACCCGGACAGCACCCGTCCCTACCTCCTCTGCTGTACTGGCCTTCTTCAGATTATATGAGCAGCTAAGAAACCTCTCCTTAAGAGCAGATAAGAATGGACTAAAGAAGAGGGAGAAAGAGATCGCCATAGACTTGGGTCTGGATTATTTGAAGTAACCAGTAACCAGCGAACAGTAACCAGAACAATAAATTCCAATTAACAAATTACAAATCACAAACAAATTCCAAATTCAAATTACCAAATGTTCAAAACAAACCGTTTCGGTCATTGTAATTTCGGTCATTGTATATTGTTTGTAATTTGGTGCTTGGTGCTTGTAATTTTACTGTAAACTGGTTACTGTAAACTATCCGAGTGAAACGAGGATGATATGGAGAAGATTAAGATCGGGGTGATTGGCGGAACGGGATTATACGATATCAAGGGCTTAGAGGAAATAAAGGAGGCGAAGCTCTCCACTCCTTTCGGTAAGCCCTCAGATACCATAATTACTGGTAATTTAGAAGGAAAGAGGGTGGCCTTTCTACCTCGTCATGCTAAGGGACACAGGATCATGCCCACAGAACTAAATAATAAGGCCAATATCTATGCTCTAAAATCTCTGGGGGTGGAGTGGATTATTGCTTTTTCTGCTGTGGGGAGCATGAAGGAGGAGATCAGGCCCCAAGACTTCCTCATCCCCGATCAACTATTCGATAGGACGAAGACCAGGGTCCCCACCTTCTTTGGGAAGGGGATCGTGGCCCACATCTCTTTCGCTGATCCCTACTGTCCTCTCTTGAGCAAGATTATTTATGATACGGGTACAGATCTGGGATACCGGATACATAAGGACGGAACCTATCTCTGCATCGAAGGACCTCAATTTTCTACCAGGGCAGAGTCCAGGATATATCGTAGTTGGGGGGTGGAGGTCATTGGGATGACCAACCTTCCAGAAGTAAAGCTTGCCCGAGAAGCAGAGATCTGCTATTCAACCATTGCCTTAGTTACGGACTATGACGTCTGGCACGTAACAGAAGAGGTGAACGTTAAGACCGTCATGAAGAACTTAGAGGCCAATGCCCTGAAAGCAAAGGAACTGATAAAGGCGGTCATTCCCAGAATACCAGATAAGAGGGAATGTCCCTGCGCCACGGCCTTGGCCAATGCCATCATTACTCAGAAAGAGGTCATACCGGAGAAGAGGAAGAAGGAACTGGAACTTCTTGTTGGAAAATACCTAAAGTAACAAGGGTGACAAGGGAAACAAGGGTCGCAAGGGTGGCAAGGGTTTTTTAACCCCTGTTACCCCTGTAACCCCTGCCGCCCCTGTACCCCTTGACTATTTCGACCGAAGGGAGAGACGATGAAGATTGGAAGGAACTTTACTAATCTATTGGAATTGGATTATGTAAGCGAGGAAGATGGAGAGAGATTTAAAAGGGGTGAGATAGATGTTCCGGACCTGGATGCTTTAGCTCAGATAAAGTCCAAGAGGGATATTGTCCATCAGATAAAGGTGGCAAAGGAGATCGGCCTGGATCACATAGAACTCGATGGCGGGGTACCCAATCCCTTCTTAGAGATGAGTGGAGAGGAGATAGAAAGAGCAAGGCAAGTGGCAAAGGAATCGGGAATTACCATCTCCTTACACCTTCCCTACACCTATGTAGGAGCAAGTACCTGCGCCTTCCAGGAGGTAGACCGGGAATTGGCAGTTACCTTGCAGAAGAGATACTTGAAGTTTGCTAAAGGAGTAGGAGCCATCAATGCTATCATGCATCCGGGCACTGTTCCCTTCTATCAGGCCGGCCCCCAGTATCAGGAGGATCTGAAGAAGAGTCTCATTAAGAGTCTGGTAGAATTGGCCAAGGCCTCTAAAGAGTTAGGAATCTCCTTTCATATTGAGAATAATACCACCTTTGACATTGTCTTCGTGGAGCCAGAGGAGATCTATCCAGTAATTGAGGAAGTAAAAAGGGAAGGATTAGAGATTCATTACTGCTTTGACATCGGCCACTGGTTTACCAGGGCAGATGGCACTCCACCAAAGGAGATACCAGATCCACCAGAGAGTATTATGGAGAAGATCCCGGCGGAACTCTTAAAAGAGATCCATCTCAATGACTATATCCCAAAGATCAAGAAGTTCCACCCTCCGCTACATTATCAGAAAGGTCCTCTGAAGAGAAAGAACTTAGAGGGGTTTGCCCAGATAGTGAAAGAGAAGGGAGTGGAGTTAATCGTTGTTGAGACTGCGGTAAGGGATCCTGAAGAACTATTAAATGCTCATAAACTCCTTCGAGATGAAACGGACTATCTGAATGAAATCTTCAAATAGCGTATCGCATATCGCAGGTCGCACGTTGCTTAAAAACGACGAGCGATAAAGCGAAGCGGGCGACAAGCGAAAAGGATACAGAATGGCTAAGAGAGAATGTCGAAATATATTCATGCTGGGTAGGCCGGGATGTGGAAAGAGCGAGCTATATAGAATACTCACCCCAAGATTGAAGGAGGAGGGATTTGCCCAAGAATTTGTAAGGGTAGATGACTTTCCAAAACTCTGGAATATCTTTGTAAACGACGAGAATTTTAAGAGATGCAAGCCGGCGGAAGATGGGGGATATAAGGTCACCGATCCCAAGGTCTGGGATGACATCCTGAAAGAGGTGAATAGAGACGTCAAGAGACTGAATAAGAAGGGAAGGATCATCTTCATTGAGTTCTCTCGTCCAAACTACGTTCATTCCCTGCAAAACTTTGCTAAGGAAATCATGGATAAATCTCTTATCGTCTATATTGACTGTTCCTTTGAGACCTGCTGGAAGAGGAATGTAAGGAGGCATGAGGCGGCCTTGTCCGCGGGAGTAGATAACCATCTGGTCCCACGTGAGGAGATGGAGGAAACCTATCTGCATGATGATAAGGATGAATTGCTAAGATTTGGAGAAGAATCAAAGATGCCCATAGTAGTGGTCAATACCGATTATGAAGGAACGGCCCATTATAAGGGAATAATAGAAAAGATTACTAAAGCAGTAAGAGACTTTTAAAACGCAAATGTATGGTAAAAGGGTGAAGAGGGTTAAAAGGGTAAAGGGGGTTTACCCTCGTTCCTCTGTGAGCGGCGGGCTTACCCTCTTACCCCTCTTATCCCCCGTAACCCCCTTAACCCTTCATAATTAAAATCAGAGACTATTCGCGTCTAAGGAGGACGAAATGACCTTTCAGGAATCGGATTACCCCAGTCTAAAGAGGGAGATGATAAATCTCATCCATAAGTATGAAAACCCAGCCCTGGTGGTTGAGATATTAAAGGAGATCTGGGAGACCCATAAGCAGATCCCTATCTATCCCGGGATAATATCCATGTGCCTGCCCAGTATGGTGAAGGAGAAAAAGATAGGGGAACTGAAGAAGGGAGAAAGGGTGCTTATTAAGACGGGTACTATAGAGATATTAGGAACCGTTAAGTCTAAGAAGAAAGATAGTATTCTCTTAGAGAATCCAGAGCTGGTAAAGAGACCCAGAAGTGTGGAAGTGAAGAGCAAAGAGATAAAGAATATTCTAACCTTGGAGAAGGGTGTTTTGGGAAAAATCTGGCCTACTTTGGTCTTCAAGGACGCAGATGACCGCAGATGTATAGTAAAGGGGTAAAGGGGGTTAAAAGGGTGAAAAGGGTTGAAGGGGGTTTACCCCCTAACCCACTTACCCCCCTTAACCCTCTTATCCCTTTATAGTTAAAATCAGCGTTTAAAGGGAGGAGAAAGATGGAATATAAAGTAAATAAGGGTGATGTTTATATCCTGAAAGGACCAGGGAAGGTAGGGGTAAAGAGGGGAAGAATAGAGGCGGTGGGAAAGAGCGTCAAAAGTGGCGAAGAGGTTCTCATTCCTCTGGGTAAGTCCATTCCCTTAGAGGTCAAAGAAAAATCCATCCTTTCCATAGAAGTGAAGAAGCCGGGTGAGATAAGAAGAATTAAAGAGAGAACCATCCCCTCTTCCTGGGATAACTTAATCTCCCATATAGTGAAAGAGAAAGCCAGGACAATTCTCGTCCTGGGGGAGGTGGATACGGGAAAGAGTTTCTTTGCCACTTATTTAGCGAATAAACTCCTGGAGAAAGGAGTAAAGCCGGCGGTTTTGGATGGTGATCCGGGCCAGAGCGACATCGGTATTCCAGGGACTTTGGGTCTAGCGGCTTTAAAAAAACAGGTGGTCTTCTTGACAGAAGCCCGCGTTTCTGCCATCTACTTCGTGGGCTCCCATTCTCCGGGGTTGCACTTTTTACCCACTATCGTGGGAATCAAGCGATTGGCGGAGGCTGGTTTGAAAGAAGCGAATACGATCATTATCAATACCACGGGCTGGGTACAGAGCGATGGAGGGAGAGCGCTCAAGAGGGCAAAGATCGAAATCCTCTCTCCAGAGATCATTGTCCTTTTACAGAGGACCGACGAGTTGGAACATCTGATTAAGAGTTATCCTCCCAAAAAGATTGTTCGGATTAATGTCTCGAAGAAGGCCTCTTTTACTAGTGAGGGGGAGAGGAAGAAGTTGAGGGAACTGCCCAGCATAAGGTATTTTAAAGGGGCCAGGAAGATTAGACTTCCCCTGGAGAGAATAGCAACGGATAGATGCTATTTTGGGACAGG
>DRGV01000083.1 GCA_011049955.1 bacterium | reverse complement strand
TTACTCTCTCAGTAACAGAATGCTCCACCTGGATACGAGCATTTATCTCAATGAAATAGAAGTTCTTTCTTTCATCTAAGATAAATTCTACCGTCCCAGCATTAGTATATTCCACGGCTTTTGCGGTCCTTATCGCTGCCTCTCCCAGTCTATTTCTCAACTTCTCATCAACCACTGGAGAGGGTGACTCCTCTAAGAGCTTCTGATACCTTCTCTGTATAGTGCAGTCCCTCTCCCCAAGATGAATCATATTATTATGCTCATCGGCCAATATCTGAACCTCAATGTGTTTGGGATTCCTGATATATTTCTCAATATAGAGACTAGGATCGTCAAAGGAGACCCTTGCTTCGAGGCGGGCCACCTTCAAAGCACCAGGCAACTCTTTTAACTTATTCACCCGGCGCATCCCCCTTCCTCCTCCACCATAGGCCGCCTTAATTATTATCGGAAGCCCTAATCTTCGGGCTAAATCCCGGGCCTCTTTATTACTCTTTATCGGTTCCTTTGATCCTGGTATTACGGGAACCCCGGCCTGCTCCACAATCCTTTTGGCCAAGGGCTTATTTCCTACCCGCTCCATGGTGAGGGAATCTGGGCCGATAAACTTTATTCTATTCTTCTCACATAACTTAACAAACTTGGGATTCTCCGCTAAGAAGCCATATCCCGGATGAATGGCCTGGGCCCCACTTGACTTGGCAATCTCGATGATCTTTTCCATATTAAGATAGCTTTCTTTGGGCTGAGGCCCACCCAAGAAATAGGCCTCGTCCGCCATCTTGACACAGAGACCCCTTCTATCAACTGAGGAATAGACAGCCACGCTCTGGATGCCCAGTTCCCGGCAGGCGCGAATGATCCGGACTGCGATCTCTCCCCGATTGGCAATCAGTATTTTTTTAAACATCTCTTCCCTCACTACGCTCAGTTGATAAGTCAACAAGTTAATACGAGAATAAGAGAATAAGCAAATAAGTCATTGGGTCTCAGGTTACGAGCTCAAACTCGTTTATTGTAATTTGTAACTCGCAACCCGTCACTCGCAATTCGTTATTTCTTTTCCTCTGCCCCTTTTCCTTATCTACGTATTTTCTTATTTTCTTCTTTTCTTAGTAACTACTGTCAAACTGTCTAACCGTCAAACTGTCAAACTGTAAACTGGTTACTCTTATAATGGTATATTCCCGTGTTTCTTCTGGGGTCTCGATTCTCCCTTGGTTGAGAACATCTCTAAGGCCTTAATGAGTTGGGGCCTGGTCTCATAGGGCTCTATTACCTTATCCACATATCCCCGACGGGCAGCGACATAGGGATTGGCGAACTTCTCGGCATACTCGGTCACCTTCTCTGTCAGGACCTCTTGAGGCTTCTTTGCCGAGGCAATCTCCTTCCGATATATGATCTCCGCCGCTCCCTGGGGACCCATGACCGCGATCTCTGCCGTGGGCCAGGCATAGACAGCATCTGCCCCTAAGTGCCTGGAGCACATCCCGATATATGCCCCTCCATATGCCTTCCTCAAGATTACAGTTAACTTGGGCACTGTGGCCTCGGAGTAGGCATAGAGAAGTTTTGCTCCATGTCTAATCACTCCCCCGTGTTCCTGATCCGTTCCTGGCAGGTATCCTGGGACATCGACAAAGGTAACCAGGGGGATATTAAAACAGTCACAGAACCTGATAAACCTGGCTGCCTTATCGGAACTATTGACATCCAATATTCCTGCCAAAACCTTGGGCTGATTAGCAATAATGCCTACAGAATAACCGTTTAGTCTGGCAAAGCCAATGACTATATTGGGAGCGAAGTAGGACTGGATCTCGAAGAACTCTCCAGCATCAACCACCTTCTCAATCACATCCCGCACATCATAGGGCTTCTTGGGGATAGCGGGGACCAGGTTGGCTAAGGTCTCATCCATCCGGTTAGGATCATCGCCAAGATCGACGATGCCCGGCTCCTCCAGGTTGTTGGAGGGAATATAACTCAAGAGCTTCTTTAAGAAACTAAAAGCCTCCTCCTCAGATTCGCAGGCGAAGTGGGCCACTCCAGATAACTGGTTGTGGGCCATGGCCCCTCCCAACTCTTCCTGACTAACATCCTCCCCACTAACGGTCTTTATGACATCCGGACCAGTAATGAACATCCGGGAGATCCCCTTCACCATGAAGGTGAAGTCAGTGATGGCAGGAGAATAGACCGCTCCTCCAGCACAAGGCCCCAAAATGATGGAAATCTGGGGTATTACTCCAGAGGCAATAGTATTCCTATAGAATATATCTCCATAGCCTTTCAGGGAATCCACCCCTTCCTGGATCCTCGCTCCTCCCGAATCATTCATTCCGATTAAGGGGATGCCCATCTTCATGGCCAGATCCATGATCTTGCATATCTTGGCAGCATGCATCTCACCCAGACTTCCTCCAGCAACGGTGAAGTCCTGGGCAAAGAGGCAGACCCTTCTTCCATCTATGTGACCATAGCCAGTGACTACTCCCTCACCAGGAAGCTCTTTCTTATCCATCCCCAGCTCCTTCGCCCGGTGTTCAACGAAGATG
>DRGV01000082.1 GCA_011049955.1 bacterium | reverse complement strand
GCTCCATACCGTTCAGATGGGAGGGGATCTCTACAGACACTATGAGGTCTCTTATGATACAGTAAATAATGAGGCCGTGGTAGAGATTGGCCCCATAGTAACCATGTCCCAGACACCCATCGAGGTTCCGGAACTGGAGTTTAAGGGAGAGAGAATCGGACGGGCAAAGACTAAATGCAATATCCTTCAGACCCAGAGTCGAGCCTCGAGGATAGATATCTTCAATGGTCCTTCCTTTGGCTACCTAAAAAAGGGAGATGAGGGGGTGGAAATAATATTTCTTCCCTGGCACCGACAGTGGAGCCACTCCCCATTTATGGGGGTAGCATTCGGCCTTCTGGGCTGGTTAATTATGAGCGGGGTTACCGGCTCCCTTCGTAGCGGAGCAATATACGGTCTCATCATAGCCTTAGGCTTCATCTCCCACATTGCCGCCGATCTAACAGGCTTCATGGGTGCCAACCTCCTCTGGCCTTTCAGAAAGAGACGCACTGAGGGGTTCCATTTTTTGAAGGCCTCTAATCCGGTGGCCAACTTTTTAATGATCTGGGCTTCGGGAGTGTTAATCGTCTGGAACCTGAATCATTATGCTCCCCAGCCAGTATTTGATCTCTACTGGTTGGAGTATTTCAGCCTCTTTCTTATTCTGCCCGCTGCCTTGTTAATTGTTCTTGCCCGAAAATTTGGGGAGAAAGTAAAAGAAAAAGCTTCGAAGATTAGGGCAGAGGAGGAAGCGGCATTTGGGGAAGAGGAGTTTACCGCTGATACCCGCTAACTCGTAGCATTGGAATTTTAATAATTACACGGATGAGCACAGATGAAAAACACAGATGATCACAGATGGAGATCACAGATGAACACAGATAATCAATCTGTGCTAATCAGTTTAGTTAATCTGTGCTAATCTGTGAAGATTGCCGAATGGAGTGAGGCTTATCTTTATGGCAAGAATAGTAAAGATAGATCCAGATAAACCACAGGAAGAGACGATTGAGGAAGCAGCCAGAATAATTAAGGATGGGGGACTGGTTGCTCTTCCTACAGAGACGGTCTACGGTCTGGGGACAAATGCTCTGAATGAAGAAGCGATCAGGAAAATATTTGAGATAAAGGGAAGACCCCCCAGTAAACCGCTAAGCATCCTCATTGGCAGGAAGGAAGACCTGAAGCAATATGTCCAGGAAATTTCCGAAACCGCCCAAACCTTGATAGAAAAGTTCTGGCCCGGACCCTTAACCCTAATCTTCAAGACCTCTTCACTGATGCCTGATACTATGAAGAGTGAGAATAATAGTATCGGCATACGCCTGCCAGACTGCAGGATAGCCCTGGAAATAGTTAAAGCCTCTGGGGTTCCTCTTGCCTGTCCCAGTGCCAACCTATCCGGAAAGCCCTCTCCTACTAAAGCTTCTCAGGTGGCCAAAGATTTGGGAGAAAAAATAGACCTTTTACTCGATGGAGGAGAGACAAAGATAAGAATAGAATCCACGGTCTTGGACCTGACTACCTCTCCGCCCACTATCCTGAGGGAAGGGGCGCTCAAGAGAGAAGAGATAGAAGAAGTGATTGGGAAGGTTCTAAAGGGTAAGACCATCCTCCTCGTCTGTACTGGAAACTCCTGCCGCAGTCCCATGGCAGAGGGCTTCTTAAAAGAGATGCTAAAGGGAAAGAAAGAGACTAAGATTAATTCCTGCGGGACAATATTCTCTTCCTTCGGTGGACCAACCCCTCAAGCGATAGAGATAATGAAAGAATATGAGATTAATATCTCATCCCATAAGACGAAATCTCTTTCAAAGGATTTAATAGGTGAAGCAGATCTGATATTGATTATGGAGAGAAAACATAGAGAAAGAGTGCGGGAACTAAATCCAGAGGCAGAGAATAAAACATTTCTGCTCAAAGAATTTGCTGGAGATCAAGAAAACTTAGAAATCAGGGATCCCATAGGCCTAAGTGATGAAGTCTATAAAGAAGTAGCCGAGGAAATAAAGAGTGCTTTACAAAAGGCACTGCCTAGCATCTTGGAGTACCTAGGAAAGTGAACGGGTGAGAAAGTAGGTTATCAGAACATCAGTACATCAGAATATCAGAATGAGAATTCAGAAATCAGATTTCAGATTTCAGATTCAATCTGATCTTCTAATATCTGACCATCTCTATCTGATACTCTGGTAATCTGATACTCTGTTTACTTATTACTTGTTCATTGTTACTTGTTACTTCCGACCGAAGGGAGGGGGAGATGAGAATAGCTATTGGGAGTGATCACGGAGGGTTCTACCTGAAAGAAGAGATTAAGAAGTATCTCAAGAACTATGGGCATACCTACATCGATTTTGGGACGGAGAGTGCAGAATCCGTTGACTATCCAGACTTTGGGTATAAGGTGGCAGAGGCCGTGGCCAGCGGTAAATGCGATCGGGGGATCGTTATCTGTAGAACTGGCATCGGGGTCTCAATAACTGCCAATAAGATTCCGGGGGTAAGAGCAGCCCAATGTCATGACCTCTTCACTACTAAGATGGCCCGGGAGCACCTCGATGCCAATGTCTTGGCCTTAGGGGCAGATGTTGTTGAGAAGGAGTTAGCAAGGGAGATGGTAAAACTATTCTTGTTAACTAAGTTCTCTGGTGGTCGCCACGCGAGGAGACTGAAGAAACTTCTTGAAATTGAAGAGAAATATTTGAGGACGCGGAGACACGAATAGACGCGAATAGTTGATGAGGGGTCGAAAGGGTTAAAAGAGTTGAGAGGGTTCCCCCCCTAACCCCCTTACCCCACTTAACCCTCTTACCCCCCAATCTTTATTAAGGGAATCAGCGTTATGAGAATAAGGAGTTTTCGCGGGGGAGTTCATCCCCCTGAAGAAAAGATTACTTCCCAGAAGCCCATCCAGGAATTACCCCTTCCCAAAAAGGTGGTCATTCCTCTATCCCAGCATACCGGCGTTCCTGCCAGACCAACGGTCAAGGTGGGAGATAGGGTAAAGACCGGACAGAGAATAGGCGAGGCCCAAGGTCCCATCTCTTCTAACATCCATACTTCTATTTCAGGAAAGATAACCTCTATTGAAAATCATCCTCACCCTTTAGGTCCCCCCAGTTTAGCCATTACCATTGAATCTGATGGAAGGGATGAACATCACCCGAGCGTCAAGCATAATAATGATTACTTCAAACTCCATCCCAATGAGATAAGGGAGATCGTTAGAGGGGCGGGCATCGTTGGCCTGGGTGGAGCAGCCTTTCCCACTCATGTCAAGCTCTCCCCACCAGAGGATAGGTGGATAGATACCGTTATATTGAATGGATGTGAATGCGAGCCCTACCTTACCTGCGATCACAGGTTAATGATCGAAAAGACCTATGAGATTATTGAGGGACTAAAGATTATCGCCAAGACCCTGGAGGTTACCTCCTGCTATGTCGGGATCGAGAAGAATAAAGAGGACGCTATCAAAGCCATGAGGGAAGAGATTCGCAACAAAGCGAATATGGAGATCGTTTCCCTTAAAACGAAGTATCCTCAGGGGTCAGAGAAACAATTGATAGAGGCTATTTTAAATAGAAAAGTTCCCTCTGGGGGACTGCCCCTGGATGTTGGGGTGGTGGTTCAGAATGTGGGGACTGCTTTAGCGATAAGTGAAGCGGTGAAGAAGGGAAGACCTTTAATCGAAAGGGTAATCACTGTCACTGGTAGGGGAATTAAAAATCCTGCTAACCTGAGAGTAAGGATGGGAACTCTATTTAAGGATATGATTGACTATTGTGGAGGATTCGCAGGGAAACCAGGAAAGATAATCATGGGGGGGGCCTTAATGGGCTTCGCCCAGCACACCCTTGATGTGCCAGTGATTAAAGGAACCACCGGGATACTGCTTTTAACTGAGGATGAAGTTAATATTGAAGAGCCTCAACCCTGTATCAAGTGTGCTCGTTGTGTTGATAGTTGTCCTATCTATCTTCTGCCCCTTTATTTGGGAATTTATGGAGAGAAAGAGCTATGGAGAAAATGTGAAGAGTTAGGCGCTCTTGACTGCACTGAATGTGGTTGTTGTGCTTATATCTGCCCAGCCAGAATACCGTTAGTCCAGCTCATCAAATTAGCCAAGCAAGAGATTGCTGCTTATAGAAAGAAAAAATGAAAGAAGAACATTTTTTAGTTTCGACCTCTCCTCATATTAGATCAGCTGAAGATATACCTAAGATAATGTATGCGGTAATAATTGCCCTCATTCCTGTGGCTATCGCAAGTATCTACTTTTTTAGATTATGGGCAATTAAATTAATGGCGGTTTGCATAATTACCGCTATGGGTACTGAGGATATATTTCAAAGGCTAAGAAAGAAGGATATTACGGTCTTCGACGGCAGCGCCATCATTACCGGGCTACTTTTGGCCTTCATTCTGCCGCCGAGTTTGCCACTTTGGGCGGCATCATTGGGAACATTCTTTGCCATCGCCCTGGGAAAACAGATCTTCGGCGGGTTAGGGTACAATATTTTTAATCCGGCGCTTCTGGGCCGGGCTTTTTTAATGGCCACCTTCCCAGTTCTAATGACGACTTGGACTAAGCCTTTTAGCCTGGATGTCGTAACTTCGGCTACGCCATTAGCTCAGATGAAATTTGCCCAGAGTTTCGTCTCTCACCAGAGTCTATTCTTAGGCAATGTAAGCGGCTCCTTAGGGGAGACCTCGGCCCTGGCAATATTAATTGGGGCGAGCTTCCTTTTAATAAGAAAGATAATCGACTGGCGTATCCCCGCTGGCTATTTAGGCACGGTGGTGCTGTTAAGCAGTATCTTTTGGTTCATCGACCCAAAAGGATTCGCTGACCCCCTCTGGCATCTGCTTGCTGGTGGCTTAATTTTAGGCGCCTTCTTTATGGCGCCAGATATGGTTACTACTCCGGTAACCAAGAGAGGTAGATGGGTCTTTGGTATTGGCTGCGGGCTTATTTTAATAGTAATCCGTTCCTGGAGCGGCCTGCCCGAAGGGGTGATGTACTCCATCCTTTTAATGAATGCTATAACACCTTTAATCAATCGTTTTACCCACCCACGAATATTTGGTGAGCAAAAGTGAAGATAATGTCTGATACTGTGAAGATGATCGCTGTTTTGACAATAGTGGGTCTTATCTCAGGCGGATTCCTAACCTTTGTCTATGAACAGACCATCTCCAAAGCGGAAAGAAAAAGTTTAGAATCCCTGCGCAAGGCAATCTTTGTGGTTTTGCCAGAAGCAGTTGATTACCAAGAGCTAAAACTGGCAGACCAGATCCTTTACCAGGGCATAGATAAAAGTGGCCAGAAAGTAGGGTTGGCCTTTTTAGTTGAAGGGAGCGGATTTCAGGGAAAGATTGAGATAATGGTAGGTGTAGATCAGGATTTAAGCAGGCTCCAGAATATCCAGGTCTTAGAGAGCGTGGAGACCCCGGGTTTGGGAGGAAAGATTACTGACCAGGAGTTCCAAGACCAGTTTAAGGGGATCGCCGCCCGGCCGAAGATAACCTATGTTAGAAACCGCAATCCGGTCACGCCCAAGAAACCCGGAGAGATCGATGCTATAACCGGAGCTACTATCTCCTCAAAAGCGGTAGCGGATATGATTAATAAAGAAATAGTTAGAGTCTGGGAAGCACTTCAATAAGTTATGGATTATGAGTTTAGAGAGAGCAAAAAAGGGGAGGGTTGAATGAGACAGTATATTCTATTCAAGGATGCTCTTAAGGGCTTATGGAAGGAGAATCCTGTCTTTCGACAGTTGTTGGGGATGTGTCCCACCCTGGCGGTAACCAATGCCGCTATCTTTGGGTTAAGCATGGGCCTGGCCACCTTCTTCGTCCTTCTTTGCTCCAGCATCATCATCTCCATCTTCCGGAGGGTATTCCCCCATCAGGTAAGGATCGCCTCCTTTGTAGTTATCATTGCTACTTTTGTAACGGTAGTGGACCTCTTTCTTAAAGGAAACTTCCCGGAGATCAGCAAGGCTCTGGGTCCCTATGTCCCTTTGATTGTCGTCAACTGTTTAATCTTAGGTCGTCAGGAGGTTTTCGCTTCCAAAAATCCGCTCCATCGGGCCGTGGCTGATGCCCTGGGTATGGGAATAGGCTTTACCCTGGCCCTTATCGCCTTAGCCAGCATCCGGGAACTTTTAGGCTCGGGAACGATATTCGGGGTTCAAATTCTCACGCTTGTGGGAGAGGGAGGTAGGTTTCGCCCCTGGATAATCATGCTCCTGCCCGCCGGGGCCTTCCTCACCCTGGGAACGATGATTGGCATCAGCAATTTCTTTACGGGTAGAGCAGCTAAAAAATCAGCCTGCCATTAATACACAGATTACAGAGATTTTAAAAGCAGATTACACAGATGATTTGAGCGAGGTTTTAATCTGTGTAATCAGATATAATGAATATTATACCAGGAGTAAGGAATGAACGAACTTCTTTTAATCATTATCAGTGCCGTGGTGATAAACAACTTTGTGCTGAAATATTTTTTGGGGATATGCCCTTTCCTTGGAGTATCCAAGCAGGTGGAGGCTAGCTTGAGCATGGGGATGGCCGTTACCTTTGTGATGACTCTCACCGCCCCGGTGGTCTGGCTGATCAACACTTTTATCCTGGTTAAGTTTGATCTGCGTTTCTTAGAGTATGTTACTGACATCATCGTCATCGCCGCTCTGGTTCAGTTAGTGGAGATGTTCATCAGGAAGACCAGCCATGGTCTCTATCGCACTCTGGGTATTTATCTCCCTCTGATAACTACTAACTGCGCCATTCTTTTCAGTGCCCTTTTTCTGGTTTTGCGCGGGTATAATCTTATCCAGAGTACCCTTTTTGGCTTTGGCTCGGGGGTGGGATTTACCTTAGCTATCGTCATTATGGCCGGCATCCGGGAGGAGCTGGACTTTGCCGATGTGCCCGAAGCCCTTCAGGGAGCAGCCAGTACTCTTATTATTGCTGGATTTTTAGCTTTGGCTTTTATGGGATTTTCTGGGATGCCCACGAAATAAGAACCAGAACCTTGTTTTGTTTATTAAAGTTCCGATACCTCAAAATAAAGGAAAGATATGGGAAATCAACTCTTAGTTTCGTTACTTACAATGGGCGGATTAGGATTAATTCTGTCCATTGGTTTAGCTATAGCCAATAAGAGATTAAAGGTAGAGGTAGAGGAGGATCCAAGGATTCAAGAGATTGCCTCAGTTTTGCCTGGTCTCAACTGCGGGGCCTGTGGATTTGCGATGTGCAGTGGCTTTGCTAAGGCATTGGTGGAGGGGAAGGCCCCGGCCAATGGCTGTATCCCTGGTGGAGAAGAGGTAGCCAAACAGGTCGCCTCCATTCTGAGAATAGAAGTAGAAGCCAGAGAGAAGAAAATCGCCAAGATTCTCTGTTACCACAGAGGTAAAGCCCGGACTCAATTTGATTATCAAGGCCTAGAAAATTGTCGCGCAGCTAACTTGCTATTCGGTGGGAATAAGACCTGTCTCTACAGCTGTCTGGGATTAGGCGATTGTATTGAAGTCTGCCCCTTTGATGCTATAACCTTGGTTAATGGCAAGATTGAAATAGATGAAGAGAGATGCACCGGATGTGGCAAATGCGTCTCCATCTGCCCCAAGGGAGTGGTCGCCTTAATCCCTGAGGAGAAGAAGGTCCATATCCTCTGTAACTCTAAGGATAAGGGAGCCATAGTAAGGAAGATATGTAAGGAAGGCTGCATAGGATGTGGGATATGCGTCAAGGTCTGCCCAGAGGAAGCGATCACCCTTAAGGATAACTTAGCCTACATCGATTATGAGAAGTGCACCGAGTGCGGAATCTGTGCCGAGAAGTGCCCCACCCACGTCATTCAAGTAACAAGTAACATTGAACAGTGAACAATTTCGTCTTTCGTCATACGTTATAGGAAAATCAAATATCAAATATCAAATATCAAAATAAAACCACATAAGAAAATTAAATATTAAAATTAAGGAGTTTTTATTTGTAATTTTCCATTTTGATTTGTCATTTTGCATTTTCATTTTTCATTTTTGATATTGTGCTATATCATTTGATGCGGGCCTCGCAACCGCAACCGATTGACGATGACTGGCATTATCTGTGTCTCAGGGAGGTTTGATATGAAAGTAAGAGTTCCTTTGAATCGGGCAAGTAGGCTTTTGAATCATGGACCGACGGTATTGGTGACGTCATTTTATAAGGGACGACCAAATGTCCAGACCGTTGCTTGGAATATGCCCCTGGACTATGCTCCTCCAAAGGTGGCCCTGGTAATTGGAAGCGACAATTATTCCTATGAATGTATTACTAAGACAGGGGAGTTTGTCATTAATATCCCTTCCCAAAAATTATTGGAGAAAACCGTCCAATGCGGAACCATTTCAGGAAGAAAAGTAGATAAGTTCAAGAAATTTAAACTGACCCCCATTCCCGCGAAGAAGGTAAAAGCGCCACTTATAAAAGAATGTATTGGCCACCTGGAATGCCGACTCATTAAATCAAGGGTGACTAAAGACTTTGATCTCTTCTTAGCGGATGTGGTATATGCCTGGGCAGAGGAAGGAACCTTCACTGATAGATGGCTTATAGAAAAGGAGAAGGCCAAGACCATCCACCATCTCGGTGGAGAATATTTTACTTTTCCAGGCAAAATCAAAATCAGAAAGTGGTGACCACAGCAAATACAGTGAGGCAGTGAGGCAGTGAGGCAGTTAGGCGGTCAGACGGTGAGACAGTTGTAGAAGAATTTTTATACTGTCGGTCTGTCAAACAGTCAAACTGTCAAACTGAGAGGATGTGAACTCTGTGGTTGCAAAGGGGTAGGTAAAATGGTGAGAAGAGCAGTAGTTGCTGGGCAGTTCTATAATGGAACAGAGGCGAGTTTAAGGGAACAAGTGAAGAAGTATATTGATGAGCGGGCAAAGAAGGAAGAGGTGATCGGGGTCCTGGCTCCCCATGCAGGGTTCATGTTCTCTGGAGAGGTGGCAGGAGCCGTCTATTCCCGGATAATCCTTCCGGAAACCTTCGTCATCTTAGGTCCCAATCATACTGGAGCAGGAGATCCCTGCGCCATCATGACCAAAGGGCAATGGCAGACACCTTTGGGAGAGGTGGAGATCGACTCTGATTTAGCCTGTAAGATATTGGCCAATTCTAAAAACCTGAAAGAGGATGAGAAGGCCCATTCCTATGAGCATTCCATTGAGGTTCAGCTTCCTTTCTTACAGTACTTAAGAAAAGAGTTTAAGTTTGTTCCTATCTGCTTAAGCCATTTAGATTTAGCGACCTGTCGGGATATTGGAAAGGCAATTGCCAAAGTAATAAGAGAAGCAAAGAAAAAAGTGGTTATTGTCGCCAGTTCCGATCTCACCCATTATGAGTCACAGGAAGAGGCAAATAGGAAGGATAAGGTTGCCCTGGATGCAGTAATAAAGTTAGACCCAGAGGAATTACTCAATAAAGTCGAGGAACTTAGGATATCCATGTGTGGTGCCATTCCTACGAGCATTATGCTCATTGCTTCAAAAGAACTGGGTGCCAAAAAAGGTGAGTTAGTAAAGTATATGACCAGTGGGGAGACAAGCGGTGATTATCGCCAGGTGGTAGGCTATGGCGGAGCGCTCATCAAGTGAGCAGGTGGGAAAGTGGGAAAGTGGGCAGGTGGGAAAGATGAAACAGTGAAAAATGAAAATTAGTAATGCAAAATGCAAAATTACTTTCTACTTTTTACTTATAAAGTATCAACTTATTAACTTATTAACTTGTCAACTATCCGAACGGAGTGAGGATGAAAGAAGCATTATATTACGAAAAGATAGACGATAAGATAAGGTGCCTCTTATGTCCCAAGGAGTGTCTCATTGCTCTGGGAAAAAAGGGATTCTGCCGGGGAAGGGAGAATGTAGATGGCAGGTTAATTGCCTTAACCTATGAGGAGTGCGTCTCGGTTGCTATTGACCCTATCGAGAAGAAGCCCTTGTATCACTTCTATCCGGGCTCTCTCATCCTTTCCTGCGCGCCCAATAGCTGTAACCTCGGTTGCATCTATTGCCAGAACTGGACCATATCCCAGGAGGAGACCCCTACCCAGCATATCACTTCCAAAGAGATGGTGGAACTTGCCTTAAAGAAAAATTCTATGGGGATTGCTTATACCTATACCGAGCCCTTAATCTGGTATGAGTACTTATTAGAGACAGCGAGGTTGGCCAGGAAGAAAGGACTGGTCAATGTCTTGGTGACTAATGGCTACATTAATTCCGAGCCCTTTGAAGAACTCCTTCCCCATATTGATGCTATGAATATCGATGTTAAGTCCATGAAGGAATCATTCTATAAAGAATACTGCAAGGCCACCTTAGCTCCTATCCTAAAGACTGCAGAGAGGGCGAGGAAGTCCTGCCATGTGGAGATCACCAATCTCGTCATTCCTACCTTGAATGATTCAAATGAGGATTTCAAGAAACTAATCGATTGGATAGCAGATAAGTTAGGGAATGATACTCCTTTGCATTTCTCAAGATACTTCTCCCATTATAAGTTGGATATTCCTCCTACGCCAATAACCACTTTAGAAAGGGCAAGAAAAATAGCTAAAGAAGTATTGAAGCACGTCTATATCGGAAATATCTCAGACCCCAGCGCCAACACTACCTATTGCCCAAAGTGTAAGAAGGCCCTAATCGCGCGCGATGGATACTCTATCTCCAGGATGCATCTGAAGGGGAAGAGGTGCCAGTATTTCGGAGAAGAGATTAATATAGTGATCGGTGATCAGTGATCGGGTTACGGGTTGCGGGTTTCGAGTTTCGGGTTACGAATTAAGACCCGTTATTCGCTACACGCGACTCGTTACTCATTCCTCCTTTTTCTTATTCCCTTATCAACTTGTCAACTGATTATTAGAAAGTGAGATAGTGAGAAAATGAAAAGATTCATTCTTATTGGATTGTTAATTCTTTTTATTGTCTATGGATGTGGCCAAAGATTCCCAAGTAAGAAAGAATTCTTGATGGATACTGAGGTAGAGATCATCCTACCCCAAGGAAACGAAGAGGATTTTACTGCGGCCTTCACTGAGATGAGAAGAGTTGAGAAATTAATGAATGTCTATGATCCGGAGAGCGAGATTTCCCGGGTTAATAGACTGGCAGATAAAGAGCCGATTAAAATTAGTAAAGAAATCTTTGAGGTTTTAAAAGAGGCACTAAGATATAGTAGACTTACCTCCGGGGCCTTTGACGTAAGCATTCGCCCCTTGTCCCATTTATGGGGAACAAAAGGAAAATTGAAGGAAATCCCTGAGGCAAGAGAGATAGAGGAGAGATTACCATTGGTCAATTACAGAAACATCATCCTGGATGAAAGAAATCAGACGGTTGAGTTTAAGAGAGAGGGGATGGCTATAGATCTGGGAGGGATTGCCAAGGGGTATGCCTTAGATTGTGCCATAAGGGTTTTAAAAGAAAGGGGAGTTAAAGAGGCGTTGATCAATGCTGGTGGAGATATCAAGGTAACGGGGAAAAGGGATTGGAAGATTGGCCTACAGCATCCCAGAAAAGAGGACAAAGTTTTAGTAGTAATCAAATTAAAGGACCAGGCGATTGCCACCTCTGGTG
>DRGV01000081.1 GCA_011049955.1 bacterium | reverse complement strand
ATTACTCTATTCCTATACTCTGGAGAAAGATCAGGCCTCTTTTTAGTTCCTCTTTGCTCACTTTGGGATGGGGCTCCATTACCTTAATGGTTTCTGGTTTGATATATCTTTTTATGAGATCATAATCCTCTTCTCCTCCTGGAGCAAGATGATCCTCGCATCCTTTTACTCCGTGGAGATGGATACCGATTAAATGAGAAGAGTAATTTTCAAGTAGTTCTCTTTGGCTTAATAGCCCTAAGTTCTCCTGGACCACAGCATGGCCCACATCGTGCCAGTATCTTACTGCGCCCCCCTTAAATTTCCCTAAGATTAGTCCAATCTCTCCAAAGTCTGGAATTTCATGGGAATAAAACCTGTTCTCTACTCCTAAAAAAATGCCTCTTTCTTGAGCAAATCTGTTGAGTTCGTCAAGACTAAAAAGAATAGCATCCAGATATCTCTGTTTCTTATTTTCCCTTTCTTCTTTAAGTCTATGGATGACTCTCTTCCCCCGGGAAGAAGAGATTTTACCTCTACCATATAAGAGAAAAAGTTTCTCTGCTCTGGAATCCATCTCCACCTTTCCCAGATGCAGGACAACTGCCTTTGCCTCCAATTCCTGAGCAATCTTAATGGTCTTCTTGGTATATTTTACTGCCTTCTTCCTCTCCTCCTCAGCCGGACTGGAAAGTAAAAAAGCATCCCCGCTCCCCTCATTTAAGATACTGGGAATGGGAAAGAAATTATGAATACTTAGTATGGCGAAAGATTTCTTTAGGCGGGGAAGCATCTTTTCAAAGGTCCCTTTGCTTATTCGATAATCAAGTTCTAATTTCTTTATTCCTATTTCTTCAAATTGAGAGAGTAATTTTTTTGCATCTTTGACCTGGCCTGAACGCCAGGCGGTGGATAGTCCAATCATCTTTTTCTCCTATCATTTATCTTACCATATCTCTCCTTGGAAAGCAAAGAAAAAGCAGGGGCATAAAAGCCCCTGCTCATTGTCCCTGCTCTTCGCCACGTAAAATGAATTTCTTGCAAGAAATTCATCACGTGGCTGTCCCGTGGACACCACAGGTGACTTTACGGGACGCCAGAATTTGGAGAGGTCTCTGAAAAACTTTAGAGCCCTCTTAAGGATTTCTGACTCTTTCAGAAATTTCTTATAAAGGCTTCTCTGGCTCTCCTGGTTTTGGCTCTCCTAGTTTAGGAATCTCTGTTTCTGGTGCTTCTGGCTTGGGTGCTTCGGGTTTAGGAACTTCTGGTTCTGGCACCTCAGGCTTGGGTGCTTCTGGTTTTGGAAACTCAGGCTTGGGTGCTTCCTCAGGTTTTGGTGCTTCTGGCTTAGGTACCTCAGGCTTAGGTACCTCAGGCTTGGGAACCTCTAGCTTCGGTTCTTCTGGCTTCTTCTCTTCTTTCTTCCACCAAATCATACTATCCCTCCTTTTCCGCCTCTTCGGTTGCCGACGCTCCATAGCTTTGGCGACGGAGCGCAGATCAGCCGAAGAGGCTGACTTTTAATTTTGTATTATTATTTCTTTCCCTTCTTGCGTTGGATCACAAGAAAGGAACTTAAAATGATAATTAATACCGCCCCTGACCAAATGGGCATTCTTCTCACCTCCGTTTGTTATTTTCTTACGCCACGCGATAGAAGAAAAAGATTCCCAGGGCGAGAATAACTAATCCACAGAGCCGATAGATACTCAAAGATGCCTTAAGCCACCAATCTGCAAGGGATTTAGTCTTCTTTTCTGGAGCAAAGATAAAGAAAAACCCTTTTGCTAAGGCAAGGAGGGCGATGGTGATTACGAACCAGTGAATCCTGCTTGAGGAAGCAGCATAAGCAAGCAATATTCCCTCGATTAAAGGAAGGAAACTCATCGCTTTCAGGTTCTTACCTTTTAGTAGTCTATTTGATATTCCTTTTACCTTGGTAGTAGCCACAAGCAGGAAGATACCCACTATCGTCCAGATCCCAGCCATAAGAAAGAGAAACCATCTCATATCTTTCACCTCTAACTTTATTTTATAATATTTTCTGACTAATGTCAAATAAAAAAACTATTTCGCTTTTTTGCCTTTTTTTATTTCCTAATACTTGTAACTGCTTCCTCCGATGAACTCCCTAAGAATGGAGTTGGAGGGAATGCACCTATCATCCGCCACATCCAATTGATTCAAAAGGTTATTGACCCTCTTGGCCCGGATGTAGGCATCTATCTTCTTGGGATCCTTTTCATACTTTTTCACCATGGGAGGAAAGCGCCTAGAAAGGTATTTCTTGTAGATGGGAAGCTCATAGGGAAGAGAACCATTAAAGACGTAATCCACCTTATGGGTGAAGGGAACGATGTGTTTCTTCTCGCTTCTGCGCACATAGTGCCAGTGGCCCACGGTTCTCTCTGGGTCGTAGGAACGATGCCAGGAGTCCCTTACCATCCTCCTGAGCATTCTCAAGTCCGCCCAGCGTACGAACTCTCCCTTTTTGTCCCTCAACTGACAGAGGACCTCAATGTAGAATTTAAACTTCATCTTAGAAGGAACTTTGGAGGTCATCTCAGGATAGAGGCCGTGAAGGGAATCGATCAATAGAATCTGATCCTTCTCAAGTTTCAATCTTTTTCTCTCCCGCATTCGCTTCCCGGTCTTGAAGTTATATCTGGGTATCTCTATCCTGTTTCCTTCCAATAGCTGAGAGAGTTGCCCATTAATCAGAGGGAGGTCTAAAGCCTGAGGACTTTCAAAATCATAATCCCCGTATTCATCCTTGGGATGCTCCTCCAGGTTTTTGAAGTAATTGTCCAGGCTTAGGGAATAGAAGTTTATTCCATTCTCATTTAGTATCTCGCATATCTTCAGGGCAGTAGTCGTTTTTCCTGATGAAGAGGGACCGGCGACAATAACTAACTTTATCCCCCGACTAATTCCATCCATTATTTTCTCTACTGCTCTCCTTAACGCTAAATGATAGGCCTCCTCTGCCTCCATCACCAGATCGGGGAATGTTCCCTCCCTGATGTGCTTATTGAGGTTCTCTATGGTGTCGCACTTATGGTCTACGTTCCAGGTGAAGATATGCCACAGGACTTTATAGGGAACATTATCTTCCATAACAACTCTTTCTATTTTACCTTCTCTAAGCCGGGTATGTTCTGCCCGGTAGAGGATATAATGCTTGGCTGTCTGGTAACAGCCTTTCTCTACTAAGACCTTCTCGATCAAGTCCTGGATCTCTTCCACCGAGGGAATAGCCCCTGTAGGATAGGTCTGGTTGATGAGCCTTACTGCCTGATCGGCAAGCCCCTCTGCCAAAGCGCGATCCTTTCCCCCTACCTCCACCGCTGCCCGATAGATGGAGTTGACAATCTTCTGCCTATTAAAGGCTACTATTCGGCCATTGCGCTTGATCACCTTATTAATTTTGTAATGTTCCGGTGGCTGAAAGAGTTTCTTCTGCTCTATCATCTTTTCTACCTCATCTTCTTTTGCAAATATTCTACCATACCTTCCCTGCAAAAGCAAAAAATTCAACCCTCATTCCACCTACGAGGTGGAATTGGGTTATTCTCGTTTATCCTAAGGGAAGGATCTCTGCTTTCATAGTCTCTAAATCTATAATCCCTATGGTACACTTCCCGGTGAGCCAGCCCCCGCATTCCCCAGGATTGAACACTAATGGAGGACCGGGACGAAGGTCTACCTTATGAGTATGGCCACTGTCTCTTATACACATCTGACGCTGCCGACGATCT
>DRGV01000080.1 GCA_011049955.1 bacterium | reverse complement strand
GCTCTATAGATTTCGCCTATTCCTACTAAATCCGCTGCCATTACAATGTAGGGACTTAATCTCCCATCCCTTTGGGGGGGAGAAACCATAATAATCTCTTTTACTCCTGCTATCTTAGCAGGAACGCCAGCCATTAGGACAGTTGAGGGATAGAAGGCCCTTTCCCCCGGAATATAGAGGCCCACCCTCTCTATTGGCTGGTATCTTTCCTCTAAAATCACTCCTTTTCGAGAAGAAATCTTAAAGGATTTGGGAAGTTGTTTTTCGTGATATCTTCTGATATTCTGATAGGCCTTCTTTAAAGCTTTTATAAAATCTTTATCTACCAATCTTCTTGCTTCCTCAATTTCTCTTTTGCTGACCTTTAACCTTTTAGAAGAAAGAGAGACTCCATCGAATCTCTTAGTATATCTTAAGAGGGCCTTATTGCCTTTCTTTCGTACATCTTCAATGATCTCTTTGACCTTTTTCTCTAATCTTTTATCTTCCAGAAGGGTCTTGCGATTCAGTATTCTTTTAATTCTTCTTTTAGCTTCTTTAGTATTAGTCCTTAAAATTCTCATCTTATCCTCACCATTACTTGGATATTTAGATAGTTAATAAGAACCTTTCGCTGTCGCTCAAGAACCTTGTTTTCTCGCTTCGCTCGAAAATAAGTTGATACGTTGATAAGTAAAAACGTTAAGCGTTGAGGCGGAATGCGTTAAGCGAAAAACGGAAAGCGTTGAGGCGGAATGCGTTAAGCGAAAAGCGGAAAGCGTTGAGGCGTTAAAACTGTTAAACCGTCAGTCCGTCTGACCGTCAAACTGATTTTTAAACTGTCCCACTGTCTCACTGTCAGACTGTCCCACTGTCTTACTGTTTAATTCTCTCTATCTCTGCTCCTAAGTTAGAAAGTTTCTCCACAATTTTCTCGTATCCCCGATCCAGGTGATAGACGCGAGAGATCTCTGTCTTTCCCTCAGCAACAAGACCAGCCAAAATCAAAGCCGCAGAGGCCCTCAAATCAGTAGCCATGACTGGTGCCCCACTCAGGGACCTTATCCCTTTTATTATGGCACTCGATCCCTCAATCTTAATATCTGCTCCCATTCTTAAAAGTTCTGAAACGTGCATGAACCTATTCTCAAATACCGTCTCAGTAATAATGCTCATTCCCGGGGTAATGCTCATAAGGGCCATGAACTGGGCCTGCATATCTGTGGGGAAACCAGGATAGGGTATGGTCTTGACATCCACTGCCTTGATTCTTCTTCTTGCTTTTACTTTAATCGCCGCCTTCTCATCCTCAATCTCTACTCCCGCCTCGTGGAGTTTAGTAACCAAAGATTCCAAGTGATCAATCCTGGCACCCTCCAGAATAACGTCTCCTCTGGTAATGACAGAGGCGATGATATAGGTTCCGGCCTCGATCCTATCCGGGATGATGGAGTAATCTGTTCCTTTCAATTCTTTCACCCCAATAATCTTAATGGTATCCGTTCCCGCTCCCTTAATCCCTGCTCCCATCTTATTCAGGAAGTTTGCCAGATCCACGATCTCTGGCTCTTTAGCCGCATTCTCTATAGTGGTCTTTCCCTTAGCCAGGGTGGCAGCCATCATAAGATTCTCTGTTGCCCCCACAGAGGGGAAATCCAGGTAGATTTCAGCACCAATCAGTCCATCCCTCTTTACCTGGGTATAGCCACCCCCCATGCTCACCTCAGCTCCTAATTCTTCAAAACCCCTCAGATGGAGGTCTACCGGGCGGGACCCAATGGCACATCCTCCGGGCAGAGAGACCCTCACCCTTCCCAACTTTGCCAGAAGAGGCCCAAAGACCAGGAAAGAGGCCCTCATGGTCTTCACCAGATTATAGGGAGCGAGAAAGCGATCGACATTGGTAGTATCAATCTTTAGTCTCCCTTCCCTAAATTTTACCTTAGCCCCCAAGGTTCTCAATACCCGAGCCATGGTGGTAATATCTTTAAGACTGGGAATATTCGATAGAGTAGTTACTCCATTGGTCAATAATGTAGCAGCCATGATGGGAAGAGCAGCATTCTTTGAGCCACTTATTCCTACTCTGCCCTTTAGCCTCTCTCCACCAGTGATAACGATCTTCTCCACGGTCGTTTCACTCCTTTAACACGGATTGTCACGGATTTAGAACGGATTAGCACGGATCACAGATCCTGGATGCTTGATTCTAGATCCTTGTTCTCGATGGCTTGATAGCTACTTTATTTACTGATCACTGATTACTGATTACCGATCACTGTTCTCCGAGCCACAATGACTCGTTCTATTCTAGAATAGTCTTTAATAATTTCTATAGATTCAAACTCTAAGGTTTTCTCAATCATTTCTTTTACTGGAGGAGCTTGGTCTATTCCCAATTCCAAGACTAAGTAGCCGTGGGATTTTAAATACTTTGGTGCTTCCTCTATTATCCTTCTATAGAAGGAAAGCCCATCCTCTCCTCCATCTAAGGCAATGCGTGGTTCATAATTGGCTACTTCCGGCATCAAGGAATCGATCTCACTTCTTATAACATAGGGAGGATTGGAAACTAAAAAGTCTATCTTCCCTTTTAGATGACGATTTTCCAAAGGAGAGAAAAGATTGCCTTCCAAAAAAGTAATCCTATCTTCTACTCTGTGCCTCCTGGCATTCTCCTCCGCCACTTCTAAAGCCTTTTTAGAAATATCAGTAGCATATATCTTGGAATGAGGAATATATCTTGCTAAAGTAGCAGCAATATTCCCACACCCCGTTCCCAAATCTACAATTACTGGATGCTGGATGCTGGATGCTGGATGCTGGTCTTTTCCCAGGATCAAGGATCCAGGATCAAGGATCTTTTTCCAGACCGCATCCACTATAAATTCTGTCTCTGGGCGAGGAATGAAGGTATCTGGGGCAACCCTGAACCCTAAGGAGTAGAACTCCTTCTCTCCGGTAATGTAGGCTAAGGGCAGATGATCCTTTCTCTTTTCAATCGCTTCTTCCAAAAGATTTAGTTCATAACGGGATAAATGGCGAACGGGATTTAGGTAAAGTTCTACGTTTTCAATCCCCAGGCAAGATTTAAGAAGGACTTCAGCCTCTAAAAAATTTTCTAAGTCTTGATGGGTTTGATTGAGCGCTTCTTTTATATTCAAATCTCTACTCCCTATTTTCTCTGTGTCCTCTGTGATTTATTCTGCTTGCCCCGTGGCCGTAAGGCTTTACGGGGTGTCCTATGTGGTTGCAGTTTTTTCTAATTTCTTTATCTGGTCCTCTGATTGTAACTTCTGGATTAATTCTTCTATCTCGCCCTCTAAGATGGTATCTAATTTATGAAGGGTGAGGTTAATACGATGGTCGGTTACTCGTCCTTGAGGAAAGTTATAGGTTCTGATGCGCTCACTTCTATCTCCAGTTCCAATCTGAATCTTTCGCTCTTGAGCCCTCTTCCTAATTTGCTCTTGAGTGAAGTGATCGAATAGTCGAGCATAAAGGATTTTCAGGGCCTTGGCCTTATTCTTATGCTGGGACCTTTCATCCTGGCAAGAGGCGACTATCTTTGTCGGGAGATGGGTGATTCTTACCGCGGAATCAGTAACATTTACATGTTGACCGCCGGCACCAGAAGCGCGATAAGTATCAATCTGTAGATCCTCTGGCTTAATTTGAATATCTATAGGCTCTGCTTCGGGTAGTACAGCCACGGTGGCTGCAGAAGTATGAATTCTTCCTCCGGTCTCAGTGATCGGCACTCTCTGAACCCGATGGATCCCACTCTCATACTTGAATCTACTATATACCTTCTCCCCTTCTACAGAGAAGATAATTTCTTTAAAGCCTCCTACCTCTCCGGGATGGGCACTTAGAATATTTATCTTCCACCCCTTCCTTTGGGCATACTTAAAGTACATACGGAAAAGGTCCCCAGCAAAGAGAGCAGCCTCATTCCCCCCGGTGCCCGCCCTTATCTCCATGATGGTATTCTTTTCATCGTTGGGATCGGAAGGAATCAAAAGGATCCTCAACTCCCTTTCCAGGGCCTCCTTCTCTTTCGATAATTTATCAAGTTCCGACTTTGCCAGGGCCTTGAATTCTATATCCTTCTCTAAGGTATAAAGTTCCTGGGCCTCGTCCATCTGTCGGATTACCTTCTCATATCTTTGGTACTTCTTCGCCAGGGGCTCTATCTGGGAGCGCTCCTTGGCCAACTTTTGATACCTCACTCGATCAGCAATGATTTCTGGATCGGAGAGGAGTCTTCCCAGGTCCCGGAATCTTTTTTCAAGATTGGCTAATTTTTCTAACATCTTTTACCGCCAAAACTTTGTATTTTAAGGCATCGGAACTTCAATAAGTAAAAGACAGCGGAGAGCGAGGTGCGCTGTTATTTTAAATTCGAAATTCTAATATCGAAATCCTAAACAAACTCTAAATCCAAATGTTCCAAATTTAAAACTTAATTCGTTCGTTTTAAACAGATAACTAGAACTAAGAAGTTTTTGTTTAGGTCATTAGAATTTTGGTCATTTGATATTATTTAGGATTTAGTGCTTCGGATTTCGGATTTATTCTCCTGTTTTTCATTCTCTTCTAGGGCCAGGACCTCTTTTAAAGCAACCAGGGCCACTTCAATCTGATCATCCGTGGGTTCTTTGGTAGTAATCTTCTGAAGTTGAAGGCCGAGGAAATTGATAAAGTGCCACTTCTTCTTCATGGAGAACCTGATGATCTCATAGGCAAAAGCAGCAATGATGGGAATGAGGCAGAGGCGTAGTAGATGGACCTCAATGGAAGTAGCCTTTCCTAATAGAGAGAATAGCAGGATACTTAGAATTAAGAAGATAAGAATAAAGTTCGTTCCGCATCTGGGATGAAGGGTACTCTTGTCTCTGGCATTCTCTAAGGTTAAATCTTCTTCCGCCTCGTAGGTATAGACCGCCTTATGTTCTGCCCCGTGATAGGCGAATATTCTCCTGATTTCTTTTAATCGAGAGATGGCCAAGAGATAACCGAAGAAGAAAAGGAGGCGAATAAGACCATCCACCAGATTAAAGAGGATGCTACTCTTAATCTGAAACAAGTTAGTTATAGAAGCAGGCAAGAGGTTGAAGAAGAGGATTGCTAAACCAAGAGCAAAGACCATGGTAAAGCCCAGAGCAAGACCTGATATTTCCTTTGCTGCCTTCGGCGGCACCCTGCCTTTAGGCGGTGGCTCCTTTTTCTTACCGCTCTTCTGGGCAGAGAAGGCTAAAGCTTTGTAGCCGATGACCAATGCCTCCCACAGGGCAATTGCCCCTCGGCTTATGGGCTTCTTTAAGAGAAGATGGCGGGAAGGAAGGATCCCCTTCTTTACCAGGATCTCTCCGTCCTCCCTTCTAATGGCAATGGCCAAAGCATGGGGAGTTCTCATCATCACCCCCTCAATGACCGCCTGTCCCCCCACTCTTACTTTCAAAAAATAAACTCCTATAAATTCAGTTTATTAGTTGTTAGTATGCTCTCTCTCCGTTCGCTTTAGTTGTTAGTTAAAGGTCACTAACTACTAAAGGCAACGAAGTTGCCGTCCTAACTACTAACCAACTATTCTTTTAGTCCGTACTTTTTCCTAAACCTCTCTACTCTTCCTGCGGTATCAACTAACTTCTGCTTCCCCGTAAAAAAGGGATGACAGGCAGAGCAGATCTCCACTCTGAAACTGGGCTTGGTTGATCTGGTATGGGTAACATTCCCGCAGGCACAGGTAATAGTGCAGTCTACATACTTAGGATGAATCCCTTCCTTCATTTTAGCCTCCCCTTTTGGATTTTAGATTTGTTGATTGTCGATTTAATAATTGTCGATTTGTTGATTGTCGATTTATTGATTTCAATCTACAATCGTCAATCTACAATTATTACACCTTGAGGTCTCTAATGGGGTGAATTCATAGACTTCAAAAATTCCTTATTGGTCTTGGTCTTCTTCAGTCTTTCAATTAAGAGCTCCATTTTCTCAATAACATTTAGAGAACTCAATACTTTTCTTAAGACCCAGATACGACTCAGATCCTCCTTATTTAGCAAAAGTTCTTCTTTTCTCGTCCCGCTTCGCGAAATATCGATGGCTGGGAATACTCTTTTATCCACCAGCCTCCTATCAAGCACCAGCTCCATATTCCCCGTCCCCTTGAACTCTTCGAAGATTACCTCATCCATCTTGCTTCCCGTATCGATTAAAGCAGTAGCTAAAATGGTTAAGGAACCACCTTCCTCAAGGTTGCGGGCAGAACCGAAGAACCTTTTGGGCTTGGACAAGGCATTGGCATCCACCCCTCCCGTCAGGACCTTTCCTGAATGGGGACAAGTGGTATTATATGCCCGAGCCAACCTGGTGACAGAGTCCAGGAGAATGACCACATCCTTCTTATACTCTACCAGCCGCTTGGCCTTCTCCAGGACCATTTCCGCCACCTGGACGTGGCGAGTGGCCGGCTCATCGAAGGTAGAAGCAATGACTTCTCCCTTTACACTTCGCTCCATATCCGTCACTTCCTCAGGTCTTTCTCCAACTAAGAGAATGATTAAGATTATCTCGGGATGGTTGGTGGTAATGGAGTTGGCAATCTTCTGTAATAGAATGGTCTTTCCCGCCCGGGGAGGAGAAACGATTAGGCCTCTCTGCCCTTTTCCAATGGGAGTCAAGAGATCCATGACCCTCTCTGAGATAGTATCGGTTCCTGTCTCCAGTCTAATCCTTTCCTTGGGATATAGGGGAGTGAGGTTATCGAATAGTACTCTTTCCCTGGCCAGTTCTGGGTTTTCAAAGTTTACTGCCTCTACCTTGAGTAAAGCGAAGAACTTTTCGCTCGCCTTGGGGGGACGAATTTGACCGGAAACGATATCTCCCTTCTTGAGACTGAAGCGCCTTATCTGAGAAGGAGAGACATAGATGTCATCTGGGCCAGGAAGATAGTTGGTATTGGATGAACGTAAGAAACCAAAACCATCTGGGAGAATCTCCAAAACTCCTTCCCCAAAGAAAAGGCCTTCCTCTTTGGTTTGGGCCTTCAATATTTTGAAAATGAGCTCCTGCTTCCTCAGGTTTCCTACCCCAGAGATTTTCATCTTCTTCGCCACATCACTTAGCTCAGAGATGGTTTTTTCTTTCAAGACAACGATATCCATCTTTCACCTCATAGACACGGATTGTCACAGATTGATTACGGATTACACGGATTATAGTTTGACGGTCTGACTGTTTGACAGGTTGACAGTTTAGAAACCAGTTTGACTTTTGAATGGTTTAACTGTCCAACTGTCCCACTGTCTAACTGCTTTCTATGATTCTGCGTTCTCTGTGGTGATATTTTACTCTTCTTTATCGGTGATTGTCAAACACAATTGATCGTAAATTCCTTTTGTTCTTTTTATGGTCTTTCTAACCGGGCCACTATTATCAATGACATAATCGGCCAATTTCACCTTTTCAGAGAGGGACATCTGGGTGGCGATGCGTTTCTTAGCCTCTCTCTCTGTCAAATGATCTCTCTGGACCAGGCGCTTGACTTGAATCTTAGGACTTACGGTAACTACAATGAGTTTATCGGCTAAAGATAATTCCCCGGCTTCTACCAAGAGAGCGGCATCCAGGATAACTATTCTCTCCCCTCTTTCTTTAAAATCCCTCATTCTCCTTTTGCTCTCTTCAACTATCCTGGGATGAAGGATAAAATTGAGTCTTTCTCTTTCTTTAGAGGCGCTGAAGATTATCTTAGCCAATCTTCTTCTATTAATGGTCTGATCTGGATTGAGAATCCCTTTCCCAAAATGGTCTACAATCTCTTGATAACCTACTTCACCCGGCTTTACCATTTTCCTGGCAATCAGATCAGCATCGATTATGGGCAGGCCAAGCTCTTTAAGGGTCTTGCTTACCACGCTCTTTCCGGATGCTATGCTACCGGTCAGGCCAACTACCAACATCACTCTCTCCATTCAGATTAGTTTGTTAGTTGGTTAGCACGCTCACTCCGTTCGCTTTAGTTGTCAGTCAAAGGTCGCTAACTACTATAGGCAACGAAGTTGCCGTCCTAACTACTAACTAACTGTTCCAGTTCTGCCCAGTTCTTTCCCATCTTTATATCGACTCTTATGGGAACCTCTAACTCTATTGCGCCTTCCATAATCTCCTTGGCTAATCTCGATACTTTTTCTACCTCATCCTCTGGAACCTCAAATAAGAGCTCATCGTGAATCTGAATGATCATCCGGGTCTTTAAGATTTCTTTTTTCAGTCTCTCACTTATTTCAAGCATGGCCACCTTGATGATATCCGCAGATGTCCCTTGTATGGGGGTATTGATGGCTGCTCTTTTAGCAAAGTTAGAGAGCCTGGGGTCCGGGTGATTTATCTCTGGGATATATCTTCTCCTTTTAAGTAACGTGGTAACGTAGCCCTTTTTCTTTGCTTCTTCGATGATCTCCTCAATATACCTCTTCACCCCGCTATACTTCTCAAAGTACTTGGTAATATATTTCTCGGCTTCTTTTAAGGAAATGCCTAAATCCCTGGAGAGACCAAAAGGGCTCATGCCATAGGAAAGACCGAAGTTTACAGTCTTGGCAATGCGGCGCAATTCTGGGGTAATCTCTTCTTTCGAAAGGCCGAAGATCTCACAGGCTGTTCGTGAGTGAATATCCTCATCCTTGAAGAAGGCGTCCCTTAAGGCTTCGTCCTTTGAAATGTGGGCTAAGACCCTGAGGTCTATCTGGGAGTAGTCAGCGGACAATAAAATATAGCCTTTTTGAGGGATGAAGGCCTTCCTGATCTTTCTTCCCAACTCTGTCCTTATGGGAATATTCTGGAGGTTGGGCTCAGAAGAGGAGAGCCTTCCGGTAGCGGTTACGGTCTGATTGAAGGAGGTATGGACCCTTCTTGTGTGGGAATTAATTAGAAGTGGAAGGGCATCGATGTAGGTTGACTTGAGTTTGGCCAGTTCCCGATATTTGATGAGTAGATTGGGCAACTTATGACTTAAGGCCAGTTCCCTTAAGACCGCTTCTCGGGTAGAGTATCCGGTCTTGGTCTTCTCTATTACCGGAAGTTTTAACTTCTCAAATAGGATATAGGAAAGCTGCTTGGGAGAATTAATATTAAACTCCTCCTCGGCCAGGGAGTAGATTCTTTTCTCCAATTTTCTTAGCTCTAAAGCAAATTCCTTTGAGAGAGACCCAAGATACTCCTTATCAATGAGAACCCCGTCCATCTCCATCTCTACCAGTACCCTTACCAAGGGCATCTCTACCTTATAGAAGAGTCCCTCTAAGCCTTTTTCCTTTAACTTCGGCTCCATGATCTTTGCTAAACGCAAGACGATGTCTGCATCGGCACAGGCATAGGGAGTAACTCTTTCAATCTCCACCTCATCCATGGTAATCTCCTTTTTGCCTTTGCCAATTAATTCGCCTATGGAGGTCATCTTATGTCCCAGATATTCAATGGCAATATCACCTAAGTTGTGGTTTAACTTCGCTGGATTCAGAAGATAGGAGGCCACCATGGTATCGAAATATATTCCCTTTAAATCTATTCCTGCTCTCTTTAAGAGAATGATCTCGTATTTTATATTCTGTCCATACTTCCTTATTCTCTCATTCTCCAGAATGGGCCCTAATTTTCCCAAGACATATTTCCTATCCAGTTGTTCTGGTGCCCCAAGATAGGAATGGGTAAGGGGGATGTAATAGGCAGAGAAAGGCTTTAGAGATAACGCGATGCCTACCAGAGAGGCAACCATGGGGTCCTTTCCCGTAGTCTCAAGGTCGACAGAGACTAAGGGAGATTTCCTTAAATCCTTAAGTAGTCTCTCAAAATCATCCTTGGAGAGGATGGTAGAGTAGCTAACCCGCTTCTCTTCCTTGGTGGTAACCAGCTCAGCGATAAGACTTCGGAATTCTAATCTATGAAGAAGGCCCAGAAGTTCTTCTCTTTTGGGTGGTTTTATTTTACAATGGGAAATTTCAGACTTTAAAGGAACGTTCTTCTCTAAGGTAACCAATTTTTTGGAGAGGAAGGCATCTCCCTTGGCTTCCCTTAGTCTCTCTTTTAATTTCCCCTCTATCTCATCTAAATGGTGATATAAACTCTCAATGTTTCCATACTTCTGGATGAGTTGGGTAGCGGTCTTGGGTCCTATTCCTCTTACTCCGGGAACATTATCCGATTGATCACCCATAAGGGCCATAAAATCGGTTATCTGCTTAGGAGTAACGCCTGTTCTTTCCTTTACTTCTTTCTCATCATACAGGATGCCCTTGGGTTCATTTAAGACTAAGATAGATTTATCGATCAACTGCAGAGCATCCTTATCCCCAGTGACGATGATGGTCTCTATTCCTTCCTTCCTTGCTCTTTCAGAAAGGGTAGCAATCAAATCATCTGCTTCATACCCCTCTTTCTCAAAGAGGGCTAAGTTTAATGCTCTGACGATCTCATGGGTCAGAGGAATCTGGCTCTTCAGTTCATCCGGGGCCTTCTTCCGAGTGGCCTTATACTCTTTATACTCTTTATGGCGGAAGGTAGGTGCCGGATAGTCAAAGCAGACCGCCATATAATCCGGGGACTCTTTCTTTAGGGTCTTTAGTAGCATCCTGATAAAGCCATAGACCGCATTCACCATCTCTCCTCGAGAGGTAGTGAAGGGAGGCAGGGCATGAAAGGCCCTATGGATATAGGCGTTTCCATCGATCAAGAAGAGTCTCTTCTTAGTCATAAAGAACTCCTAATTTTCTAAGGAGGGGGAAAAGTAGGCAAGGGCATGAAGTGACAAACAAAGAATAGTAAAAGAGAAAGCTTTCTAATAAGATTTAGGCTCTATAGAAGAGATTCCTTGAAGGCCGGGCAGATTTCCTTATGACCACACCAGGGACATAGGGGTCCCTTTTTTGCTTCAAACTTCTTCTCCCTGATCTGGGAGGCAACCTGACCCACAATCCTCTCCACGTCCCTCAACTGCTCTGGTCTCCTGGCGGCACTTATCTTCTGATTATACTTTAGATAGTAGAGGCTCACCTTCCCTGGAACCTTTTTGAACTTCTCTTTACAACCCAGATAATAGAGGGATAATTGAAAGTTCTCGTCAATCTCCAAAGGATTTAGGTCGGCTTCTAATCCTACCTGTTCTATTTTTCTCTTACCTGCTTTATAATCTATGATCTCCCATTCTCCATCAGGAAGTCTATCGATTCTATCGATCTTTCCCCAGATCTCGCAATCCCCTATCCGAAACTTGAAGCTCTCTTCTAAATAAAGAGGAAGATTAGGATTCTTTATTGCTGTCTGATAATAATTCTTAAGCATTCTCTCCCCCTCTCTTCTAAACTCTTCTTCCTGCTCCCGGTTCTCGTAGCCCTCGGACACCCAGTTCTTTTCATAGAGATCCAGTAGGTCTTCGAGGCTTGCCCCGTTAGAAGTTTCCCAATATTCATCGGGGGCATCCGTCCCCTTTGGGGTCGGATTACTTCTAAGAGGGCTTGTTTTCCTGAGATCAAAGTTTTGATGAAAGTCTTTCAGTGTATTATGAATGGTGTTTCCAAAGTCCAAATGGGGGCTGGGCTTGGAAGGTCTTCTCTCTATATACTGAAACTTATACCTAAGGGGACATTGCTGGTAGGTGCTTATCTGGGAATAACTCAGGACCAGGGGTCTCTCCTCTGACTTTGGTAATGACTTCTCTCCACCAAAGAAATGCTCAAAAAGATCGCTCTGCTTACTTTTCAAACAACTACTCCCTTAGGAATCTTAAGTTTTTCATTCCTTTTCAATAAATCCTTGGGTACCGGCCTCTTTAAGGTAGTACCAATCATGTCCAGTAGATACTTCCTGACTGCTATTGACCAGTATTTCTGGGTCATATAATAGACCTTCGCTCCGCCAAGTTCATGCTGATAATCTGGCCAGGGATAAGAGGGCTGGGCCATGCCGATTCCCCATCTCTTCAGACCATTATAACTCTCATAGGTGGCCCAGAACTCCTTCTGCTTCAGGGTCTCAAAGGCGTATTCACACTTGGCATAGTAGAGTGTCGCCCCAATTCTCAGGCCCCTCTTGAAGGCCATAGTATGGAGGCTGATGTTGATATCTTCATCCCATAGCCTTCCATTGGCAAAACCCACCAGGTGACCATTGATGAGCCCCAAGAATTGATAGGGATCCTTCAGCCTGTTCCTATACCAGCCCAAAATCTCGGCGCAAACCCTGGCTCCCACAATATCGTAGAAGTCGTGGTCTATGTCGATCATCTTCTTTGCATAATTTATGAGCAGGGGCGCCTCGCTCTTCTTGGCCGGCCTGATGAGTAACTTCTCTCCATTCTTAAGTCTGACCCAGGCAGGAGCAAATGGTTTTACCTTCATTGGGGGTGGGCTTAAGAGCGGCTCCAGCTCCCGGACATCGAAGGTTATCTTCTCCTGTGATACCTTCTCCGGTGGTTCTTTTCTCATTTTAGATTCCTCCTTTCTTTACCTAAGTAATAAGAAAATAAGTTAATAAGTTGATAAGTTAATAAGTTACTTAGAAATTAGAAATTGATAATTAAGTCCGATGGGATTTCGTCACTTCCTTGCCTTTTTTCCATTTCACCCACTCTCCCTTTCTTCTACCGGTCACCGATAACTGATTACTGCTCACTTTCTCACCTACTCACCTGCTCACTTTCTCACTTTTCGGAGCGAAGCGGAGATGCCGACCCCCAGCTTCATGCTCGTCGGGACTCACTTTCCAGTATTTTAACCGCTTCAATGGCGATCTTAATCGCTTCCTCAATCCCTACTTTCTTCTCAATCGGTTTACCAGTATAAGTAAGTCCGATGATGGCTAATACTTCTCCCGCTCTTAACTTTTTTATCGAGGAGACCACAAATAAGGCACTGGACTCCATAGAGGTAGCCAGGACATTCGATCTATACCAGGCCTTCCACATCTCCTCATTATACTCGGCCAGAGGCAAACCCTCTCCCTCTGTTCCTTCAGTATAGAAGGCATCCTTACAGTGGACAATCCCCGGATGATGGCGCAGTCCCAACTTCTTTGCTGCTTCCACCAAGGCACTGGTTACTGCTAAGTCAGCAACTGCGGGATAACTGAGGGGAACATACTGTCTGGTTGTCCCTTCCTCTCTTACCGCCCCGGTGGAGATAACGACGTCACCTAACTTCACTTCCTTCTGTAGAGAACCAGCGGTTCCTACCCTGATAAAGGTATCTGCTCCGATCTTCGCTAATTCCTCAATACATATGGCAGTCGAAGGACAGCCAATCCCAGTAGAAGTTGTAGAAATCTTTATTCCTTTGACCTTACCAGTAAATGTTCTATACTCCCGGTTAAAAGCCATCTCTTGCGCTTCGTCAAAATATTTGGCAATTATTTCCGTCCTTGCCGGATCACCAGGCAGTAGCACATACCTACCCACATCCCCCTTTTTTAAACCAATGTGATATTCTTTTTCGTTATCCATCAATCCCTCCCGCTTAATTTAAGTAACAATGAACAAGTAACAATGAACATTGAACATTTTACTTTTGCATTTTTCGTCTTTCGGTCTACGTTGAATGGTTGCGCTACTCGTATCGGCCTGCGTTATACGGTTGCGTCTTGCTACGAACGACGATAGATGGTAACCGAAACGAGCCTCGCAACCGTAACCGTTTGACGATAATCGGCATTATCTGTGATCATCTGTGTCTTAATCTGTGCTAATCTGTGTCTTCCTCAAAGGCTACAATCCTGCAGAATGCGGATTCTCCTCCCATAAACCTCCAGGGGAAGCAGCCCGCAATGGTTCTCTTATTTAACACCTTTTCTATCTCGCCCCCTAAGTTCTCAGCATGAATGATGTCCTGGGGGAATAATTGAATGTGCATCAACTGATAGTGGTCGGAAGGGAAGATTTCCTCCATGGTTTTCTTATACTTTTTCTTAAAGTACTCATTACACTCCTTGGCAAGGCGAGGCATCCAGTCCCTTATCTTGGTATTCATGGGATGGTCTGCACTTCCGCAGTCAACACCGATCCACTTAATCTCCATCTTCTTGCACCAATCAGCGAACTCCATGGTAGGCCCAGGGTGCTTGCACATATATCTCACCTCGTCCGCCTCTGGCTGGTCCCAGGCATACTTATGGTAACCGGTATTGATGATTAAGATATCCCTCTTCTTCACCTCCACCCTATCGGTAATATCCTTAGAGGTATAGATACCATAATCCTCTGCCATATCTGAAAGGTCGATTACCGCTGCCTCACCATACAAATCTTCTAAAGGAATAGAAGCGATATCCCTTCCATGGGTACAGAAGTGTAAGGCACCATCTAAGTGAGTCCCCACATGGTTGGAGGTAGTAATCAGTTGGCCATTGGCCCCATTGGGAGCTAATCTTTTGAAGAACTTCACCTGCAATGGCTCATAGGTAGGCCAGGCAGGTGTTAAAACACTCAAGGGTTGGCTAAGATCAATTAATTTCATTATGGTTTCCTCCCTCTTACCTTTGTTAATATTTTTTGCACACCTAAGACTTTTGCTTTATGAGAAAGATATCTTTGATCCAACCTTCCTTTCTGTCTGAGAAGAATTCCCAAGGCATCTTCAAGATCCTGTTCGCGGCCTTTCCTCAGTTTAGAAAGAACCAAATCTTCTGGAGAGATTAACCAAGTTTTCTTCCCTCCTATCTTTCCTTGTCTGCGGCGCTGGAGAGAAAATCTGTCAAATCTTGTCTTGGAAAGCCAGATATCGACACGATATAAGCTGGGAGGCCTGATCATTACGAACCTATTTCCAATTTCTAATACCAGACGAATCTCCTTCTCATTCAGTTTGAATCCTGACTTTCGAAATTCTTTAACCGCTTGTCGAATATTATGTTTTTCAAGTTTTACTAGAATATCTAAATCGATGGTAGGACAGGGGAGCCCGTAATAATCTACTGCAATACCACCTACGATCATATAATCAACATCTATCCGTTCCAGTGTCCTTATCGTTTCTTTGAGAATGTTCCGATAACCTCTGGTCTGATTTCCCATAGGATTTGTCTCAACTCCTTGTTTAAACTTATAAGAGTAATCTTTGGCTTTCTATTGCGGATTGAGTCAGCCAAAATATCTAAAGCGGTCTCAGTTAAATCAATGCCTACTTCTACTGTCTGAGAGCCACTCATTTTCCGAGCAATTCTGATGGTCTCTTCAATCTCCCAAGGTCTCATCTCTTTCCCTCTTTTCGCTGTAGGTATAACTAACTACACTCTTCTTTATAACTCCTCGCCCACACCTTCTGCAAAGTCTTAGAAACATTTTATCATCCTTACTTTATATATCATATCGCATACATACATCTTCCTGTGCACTATTCTGAATATTCAATTATTTCTTAAACTGTTCTTTAATTGCAGGTCGCGTAAGATAAAATATAAGCAATCCTGGTATCGCTATTATGATGAATATCAATAAACTAAAAAATAGTACCCATTCTAGAACGGGGACTTGATAACCGCGATTTATAGATTCGACACACTCTCTTATAAAACCGACACATAAACCTAGTATGAGGAGGAAACATAAAACCAGATTAAGAATTCTCCCCGCGGGTTTTAACCTAAACGTAGGTATTCCCGCTATGAGTAGTGGACCACATATAATAAGAAGCATCGACCCAATCATAAAAGGGACCAACCCTCCCACATCTTCGGCCAGGAACCCACCGATGCTTAATGGAATTCCTGAAGCAGTCCCCAAAGCGCCCAGTATCATTTCAGTCACACTGAGTATTGTGATTCCAACTGATCTGCGTTTTTTCATTATATTTTTCTTCAAGATTCCACCAATTTTTTTCCCTGAAGGCACGGTAACTGTTGGGTGGGACGAGCCTTCTAATGGTTTAAACAGGGAGGCAAACTCTGGGATTTCTCTGGCCGGAGACCACTTCTCTTCCCCTTCTGGAGAAAGAAGGTCATCTGCAGAGATTATATTCTCTTTAATCCATCCTTTAATCGTCTCTGTATCCCGTGGACCATAAACCTTTCCATCTGCCTTTTTTACCTTCCAGTTTACCTTGTCCACAAACTTTCTCCTTGTATATTTCTCTATAAAGTTTAAAACCTACTCTTTCTAACTGACTCAACTGTCAAACTGTCCCACTGTTAACTGTAAACTGGTTACTGGTTACTATCTTTTCCTAAAAAGCTCCGAGATGGTCTTGGTTCGGGCGATGACATTTCCTTTTCTTATCACATAGAGGCGGTCAGCTTGAGTTCGGAAGGCCTCCTGGACGGTGAAGACATCGATAATGTTGAGGCTGGCCGGATTCCCTACCTTTATTCCATAGTTCTTAAGTCTTAATACTTTGGCGGCATTTATGGTAGGCATATCGAACAGCACCTCAATCTCTTTTGGCATGGTGAACTGTGCCGCATGGGCGGTAATGAGACCTACCTCTAACATATCCTCCCTTCCCCAGGTGGGATAGAAAGTATCCTTCAGGCAGTCCTGGCCATAGCAGACATTCACTCCGGCCTCTAAGAGTTCCTTCACCCTGGTAATTCCTCTTCGGATGGGCTGTTTGTCAAGTCTCCCCTGAAGCATTAAGTTTGTGGCCGGGTTGGTAATCATATTTATCTCTGCTTCTTTTATCATCCCGATTACTTTGGCGGCATAAAGGTCATCATAGGCCGCTAAGGCGCAGGTGTGGCCAGCGGTAACTCTTCCCTGCCAGCCCTCCTTTATGGTCTTGGCTGCTAAGTACTCTAAGGTCCGGGCATTCGGATCATCCGTCTCATCCACATGCATATCGATGTCCGCATCAAACTCTTTGGCGATCTGAAAGGCAATATCGATATGCTTCTTAGAGTCATCATAGGTATATTCGTTATAGGGCATTCCCCCCACTACATCTGCCCCCAGCTCCATGGCCTGACGCAGCAACTTCTCTGTCCCCTCATTCTTTAATATCCCTTCCTGGGGAAAGGCAACGATCTGAATGTCACAGATATCAGCATACTTTTTCCTCACTTCTAACAATCCTTCCAAGGGCATCAACTTTCCGATACTATCGACATCCACATGGGTTCTAAAGATAGTTGTTCCATTTTTTATTCCCCACTCGATGGCCTTCCCTGCCCGACTCACAATATCCTTTATGGTATATTTCTTCTTCTTATTCCAGATAATCTCAATGGCCTCGGTTAAGGTTCCCGTAACATTCTCTCTCACTACTTCGCTAATCAGGGCCTTATCCAGATGGAGATGGGGGTCGACAAAGGTGGGGGTAACCAATCTTCCCTTAGCATCAATCTCATTCTTCGCCTTTCCATTCAATCTCTTGGCTATCCTTCTGATCTTCGCTCCCTTGATGGCGATATCTACTCTGCCATCCTTTTCTCTTGTCCTGGCATTCCTGATAATTAAATCCATCATCTCACACCTCCCATAAATGAACATTGAACAATGAACATTGAACAGTGAAAAATTAAAATTGTTACTTGCTCATTGTTACTTGTTACTTTAGTTTTAACCTATCGGCAGCAAAGCCTAAGTCCAGTTCCTCCAACTTCGTCCTCGTGGGACGGCCATTCTCATTCCATTCCCTGAGTTCATAATACTCAGGCAGCATCTTATCCAAGTAGACCACATGGCCTTTGGCTCTCTTCGAGGGCGAGGGTTCTTTCAATAGTCTCTCTGGCTGGGTATCGTCCTTCCTGGATATTCCATGCAAAACATTATAGCACCTCTGCAGATTATATATCCTCTCCCCGATCTTCTTCAGTTTTGAAACATCAACATCCAGTCCGATAGCATACTTTATTCCCGGAGTCAGAAGATCCCAGTAGATGGCCGGAGGAAAGAGGGTTCCAAACTTACAGATTCCACTGGAGTCAATGACCGCACAGAATTCTTCCCCATCCTTTACTACCATAGGTTTATACTTTGTCTGGATGCCATCTATAATTTCCGGCATCTTATCTTTTCCATACCTCTTAATGGCAGCTCCGGCATAGCCGGTCTCATCAATAGTAGGAAACCCTTTAAGATGGTCTGCTCCCCTATTAGAGGTTGCATGGGCTAATCCCATGGACTGCTGACTCCTTCCATCCTGGGCGGGGATCTCCATCCCTTTGACATGCATAGCATAATATTCCGAACCCTTGCCAGTCTTTTCTGCTGCTCTCTTACACCCTTCTGCTAACATATCACTAAAGCCTTCTCTCTTAGCAATCTTCTCCAATAGGGTGATTATAGAATGGTAATTCCCCCAGGAGAGATCCAGTCCATCCGTATCCTTTTTAGTTAATATCCCCTTTTCATAGCACTCCATAGCCCAGGAGATGGCCCCGCCGGCAGAGATGGTATCCATTCCCATGCCATCACAGATGACATTCATTTTTATAATAGAGGCTAAGTTGCTATTGCCACACTTTGCTCCCAGAGCACATAATGTCTCATACTCTAAGGAAGAGGTCACCGTTCCCTCATACTCCCCTTCCCTCACCTCCATCACTTTATCACAGGCAATAGGACAGCGATAGCAAGCTTGGTGTTTTACAAAGTGCTTCTCATCTAAGGCCTCTCCACTTATCTTATTCGCTTCCTCAAAGTGTCCAGCCTGCATATTCCGGGTAGGAAATCTTCCCACCTCATTAACAATATTTACCAAGCCTGCTGTCCCATATTTATGCTCTCCTGCGGTGAACTCGTTCTCTCTTATGGCCTTCCTTGCTAAGGAAGCGGCCTTCTTAAGCTCCTCTGGATTATCTACCGAAACTTGTTTCAGCCCTCTTACTGCAATGGCTTTCAAGTTTTTAGAACCCATTACCGCACCCATTCCTGCCCGGGCCAGGGCCCTATTATCAGTGACCATAATACAGGCAAATCTCACCAGGTTCTCTCCGGCCGGGCCGATAGAGGCCACCTTAATCTTCTCATCTTTCAATTCTTCTCTAATCATTCCCTGGGTGGTAGGGGTATCCTTTCCCCAGAGATGAGTTGCATCCCTTAATTCAATCTTTTCATCCTTAATCCATAGATAAAGCGGTCTCTCTGCTTTCCCCTGAAAGACGATCATGTCGTAGCCCGCAAAGCGTAGCTCCGGAGCAAAGAATCCGCCGGCATTGGCATCCCCATAGATTCCAGTAAGCGGGGACTTACTAATTACTTCTAAATGACCGGAACAGGGCCAGAGGGTCCCGGTCAAGGCACCGGTAGCGAAGATGAGCCTATTCTCCGGATCCAAGGCATCGACCTCGGGAGGAACCTCATCCCATAATATCTTTGTGCCGAAACCATTCCCTCCTAAGTAATTCTCAATGAGATCATCCGGAAGGTCCAGAACCTTAACCTCTTCCTTCGTCAAGTTAACCCGGATATACTTTCCATTATATCCTTTATACTTTCCCATCTCTGCCTCCTCCAAAAAAAGTCTCATTCCTTATCTAAAATTAATATTATGAAGGCGCGCTATCGCTTGCCCCTTCTAATACAATGAGTATTATATTATAAATTCAGCAAAAAAGAAAGGAAAATCTATACGCGTCAGTAAAATGTCTCTTTATTAGCATCTTCCAATCTTCGAAGATGCGAAGGTAGAAAGGGCCTCTTCGAAGATGCTCATTGGTGCGCGCAGGATGCCGGCACCTATCTGGCCGATGCCTGGTTTCTTATGAGCGATGCCAGTATTGATGAAGGGAGTAATCCCGGTCTCAACTATTTTTCTGATGTCAATACCGATAGGTGTCCCCATGAAATCGAGGGCGGGAATCTTATACATACTATGTTTGGCAACCGTAATCTCATACATCTCCTTGGTATATTTAATAGCATCCTGAGGGCTCCCTCCGATGAACTGGACGATGGCCGGCGCAGAAGCCATAGCAAATCCCCCAATGCCTGC
>DRGV01000079.1 GCA_011049955.1 bacterium | reverse complement strand
CTTGTGGCTGCAATCGGTCAGGCAGGAGAGAACCTATCCAGAATAGCAGGTATTCTCCCCCAAACCCCTCCCTTTTGGCAATCTGATTTATGAGAGTGATCATGGCCTTAGGGTCTCCCCACTTAATCTCTAAACCTCCCGTATCTTCCTTGGTAATCTTCCCCTTCTCATAACACTCCATGGCAAAGGCTAAAGTATTTCCTGTAGAAATGGAATCCAGACCGAACCTATTGCATAATTCATTCACATAGGCTAAGAGTTCCAGGTCATCATTAAGGCAGTTTGCTCCCAATATTCCAACTGTCTCATACTCTGGATAGTGGCCATAGAACCTACCATACTTCCCATCGCCTTTGACGATTTTGCCACAGCCTATGGGACAAGCATAACAATGATAGTGTCTCACCCAGATTGTTTCCCTCATCCTCTGTCCAGATATTCTTTTAATCCCCTCCTCCCAGGAGCCGAGTTGCCAGTTCTTTATCGGTAGGTCGGCGAAGGTCTCCACCGCCACTGCACCACCGGAGGTACCGAATTCGCTTAATCCCTCTGCCTTCTCCTTTATTGCTGGGATCTCCTTCTTCAATAGTTCCCTCAGGCCTTCCTGATCCTTAACCTCTGGTCTCTGTTTCCCTCTTACCACGATGGCCTTCAGGTTCTTAGAGCCCATCACTGCTCCCGGACCACCCCGGGCAGCATTCCGAGCATTTATTCCATCAAAGACAATACCTGCTATTCTGGATAGGTTCTCTCCTGCCTGACCGATTGCAGCCACAAGTGCCTTATCATCCGTCTCCCTCTTCAATATCTCATTCGTCTCAAAAGTGTCTTTTCCCCAAACGCATTCCGCATCCCGCATTTCGCATTTCGCATCATCGATCCAAAGATAGACCGGTTTATCTGATTTTCCCTTTATAATTATCCCATCATAGCCCGTAAATTTGAACTGAGCGGGCCAGTGACCCCCTACTGTGGCCTCATTCCATATCCCAGTAAGAGGGCTCTTGCTACAGACGCTTAACTTACAGGCCGTAGGAACCATGGTCCCGGTTAAGAGGCCGGCCATAAAGATCAAGGGATTTTTAGGATCAAAAGGATCAAGGGATAGATCAGATTCTTCAAATAATATCTTAGCTGCTAGGCCACTTCCCAGGAAGTATTTTCTTACATCCTCTTCCTTTACCTCTCTCTCAGATATCTTCCGATTAGTCAGATCGACTTCCAGTATTTTTCCTTGATAACCGTAATTCAACTTTGTAAACCTCCTTATGCACGGATTAACACTGATTGAAAACGGATTAGCACTGATTTAATCCGTGCTCATCTGTGTTTTTTCATCCGTGCTCATCTGTGTTAGACGGGAGTTAGATCAAGTTTTTTACGAACAATATGAATCAAATCTCTTACCCAGGAATAGAACCTCTTTGTTTTGGTTTCAAATACGGATTTATATGTCTGGATTCTTAAAATTGATGCACCGGGTTCAATAATCTCGCCTCTGGGAGGAACCGCACATCCGATAACAAACTCATCCTCATCTTTTAAATCCAGAAGAGAAATACCATCTCTTAAATATTTCAGTTTTCCATCCTTAATTTTATAAATTCCCGGGCCTAAATTCTCACCAACTTTAATATCTGATGGAAGTATGTTGTGAAGAGTTATACAGGAACCTTTAAGTGGTTTTAATGAATTATTATAAGTTTCAATTTCATCACGAGGTATATCAATATTCAGATATTCTGCTAGATGAAAGAACTGTAGCGGTACATATCCTTCCCTTTTCTGATAAAATGAATAGAACCTTCCCTCACCTGTGAACCGGGCATTAACTTCACAAACATAAATATTATCAAGGTCTTCATCTGTTGTGATAAAATCTATACCAAAAAGACCTCTATATCCTTTTGCTTTCATCCATTCACCTATTTTTAAAGTATAATCATAAATATGGCTCATCCGTTTATCTGTAAATTCACTTGATGCGGTAAAATCGGTGGCACAGTAAGTTGTACTTTTTGATACACATTCCGGCTGCCCACATACTTGAATATTGGGCTGAGAAAGAACGACTGAATCACGATACACCACAGCACAGATAGCAATACTGTAGCCTTTAATATATTTGGCAATTTTTACTTCCTGTGGTGGAATTTCATTTTTCAGACGATTAAACTCTTCCTCCGTTTTAACAAAAAATGTACCGCTACCAGAATCTCCAATTCCCCACTGAAGAACGAATGGTATACCGTATTTCTCTTTACTACTTATAAAATCTAACTCCTGGATGTCAGTTATTTCTTCCAGATTGGGGATAACTCCTATCCGAGCCAAATCCTGGGGAAGGGTGGTTTTGCAGTCAAGATAATCCTTCATCTCAATTTTTGGTCCAAGAAGTTTAATTTTATCCGGATTTTCACTGATAAATTTTTCGATGTCTTTTGATGAATGATAGGTAAGGAGATAGACTTTTTTACCAAGACCGAGAATAAATTTCTTTACTTTTTCCCCAAATTTCCCCTGAAATGTTTCCTCAGATATGTGGTGCCATTCCCTCCTTTTCTTTCTTTCTTTCTCTATTGAAAGAATTTTGAATTTATTTTCGTATTTTTCTGTATCTATTCCATAATCCACACAAATGATAAGATGTATGGGCATAAATGTTATAAACTGGAAGGCATCAAAATATCTTTTACCATTCCAGGCAAAATATTTTCCTTTAAATGGATTTTTTTCTTTCAGGTATTTTTCAAATTCATTAAAATTTTTAATCATAATTCAATACCTTTCCACTAATTCTATCAGTACTCCCTGGGTGCTTTTAGGATGGATAAATGCTATCCTGGTACCATGGGCACCCTGACGGGGCTTCTCATCAATTAACCTTATTCCTTTTTCTTTTAACTCCTCTAATCTCTTTTCAATATCAGTTACCTCAAAGGCAATATGGTGGATCCCCTCTCCTCTCTTCTCCAGGAATTTAGCAATCGGGCTATCAGGAGAGGTTGACTCAAGCAGTTCGATCCTACTCTCACCAATCTGTAAGGCTATTACCTTCACTTTCTGCTCCGGGACTTCAACTACTTCCTTACTCTCAAGCCCCAGTCTCTCACTATAAAATTTTAGAGCTTCTTCAATACTTTTAACCGCAATACCAATGTGATTAATCTTCATCTGCTCTCTCAACTTCCCTCGGTTTTCCACAATATTTTCGGTGTTCCTCAATTTTTTGATGGAGCTCGTCAATACCTGAACCCTTTACGGCAATAGTTTTAATAATGGCAGGAACCCATCCTTCCCTTTCTCTTCCTGGCCTGACCAATTCCAGGTTGCGTTCCAGATGTCCCGTTTCCCCCTGGTCTATCTTATTAATCACAAAAATATCCCCAATCTCCAATATCCCGGCCTTCATCATCTGAATATCATCACCAAGACCAGGAGAGAGAACAACCACAATGGTATCAGCAACTCTCATCACTTCCACTTCATCCTGACCTACACCAACAGTCTCCACAACCACTACATCAGCCCCCCAACCAGTCAGAACCTTAACTGCCTTGGCAGTAGCCCGGGAAAGCCCTCCTAATTGACCGCGGGTGGCCATGCTTCTAATAAAAACCCCTTCATCCGGGCTGTGCATCTGCATGCGGATGCGGTCGCCTAGAAGAGCCCCTCCCGTGAAAGGACTGGAGGGGTCAATGGCCAGCACACCAACTTTCTTGTTTTTCTCTCGGTAACGTTCAATGAGGCGGGCAATCAAGGTGCTCTTTCCCACTCCCGGAGGACCAGTTATACCTAGGGTGTGAACAGGAACAATCCTTTCTTTAAGAACTTTAAGCTCTTCTAATGCTGAGGTTGGTTCGTCCTCTATTTTTGAGATTAATTTCGCAGCTGCTTTCTGGTCTCCCTGCAATATTTTTTCAATCAGGCCCATAATTTCACATACTCATTAATCCTCTCCCCATGGGGAAAGAATTTAGGGGAGGGGGGATTTTTCGTCTCTCGTCCTTCATCTCTCATCTTTCATCTGCGTTTATCTGCGCTTTCCATCTGCGTCAATCTGCGTTTTAATGAAATCAATGATCCCCTGGGTTTTGGTACCCGGGCCAAAAATTTTACTAACACCCATTGATTTTAACTCAGGAATGTCTTCGGAAGGAATAATCCCGCCACCAAAGATTAAAATATTTTTTCCACCTCTCTTTTTGAGAAGTTTTACTATTTTTGGAAAAAGCTTAAGATGAGCACCAGAAAGGATGCTCAGACCCAGGCAGTCAACATCTTCCTGAATAGCAGTATTGACAATCTGTTCAGCAGTCTGGCGGATACCAGTATAGATGACCTCCATCCCGGCATCACGCAGAGCCCTCGCCACCACCTTTGCTCCCCGGTCATGACCATCCAGACCAGGTTTTGCAATTAGAACTCTTATCTTTTTTCTCATATACTAACCGATTCCCTGTATTCACCAAATTCCTGACGCATAACCTCACAGATCTCACCAACAGTAGCATAGACCCCCACTGCCTCCAATATCACCGGCATTAGATTCTCCTGTTTATGAACCCCGCTCCTGCGTGCCGGGGCGGGGTGAATGGCTTTCTTAATATCATTCAGGGCCTTTTTGACCTTTTCCTTATTCCGTTTATTCTTCAACTCTTTTAGACGCTTCTTCTGTCTCTCCTCTATTTTTGGATCCAAAATCAGTTTCTCAAGTTTGCTCTCTTCCTCACTCCGAAATCTATTCAGACCTACAACAACTTCTTCTTCCTTCTCTATCTTCTTCTGAAGAAGATAGGCACTATTCTGGACCTCTCTCTGGATAAATCCTCTCTCAATTGCTTGTAGCATTCCTCCTAATTTATCAATCCTCTTAATATAGGTCAAGGCCTGCTTCTCCATTTGATTGGTCAGGGACTCCAGATAGTACGAACCAGCCAGGGGATCCACTGTGTCACTAATCCCGCTCTCATAAGCAATAATCTGCTGGGTACGCAGGGCAATGCGCACAGAATCTTCACTGGGGAGGGCAAGGGCTTCGTCTCGGGAATTGGTGTGCAGACTCTGAGTACCTCCTAAAACAGCAGCCAGGGCCTGCAAAGTAACCCGAACAATATTATTGTCCGGCTGTTGAGCAGTTAAGGTAGCGCCGCCAGTTTGGGCATGAAAACGGAGCATCATTGATTTTGGATTCTTTGCCTTGAATCTTTCTTTCATCAATCTTGCCCACAATCTACGGGCAGCTCTGAATTTGGCTACCTCTTCAAAAAAGTTGTTATGGACGGCAAAGAAGAAAGAGAAGCGGGGAGCAAAATCGTCGGGGTTCAAATTCCTCATTTTAAGAGCCTTTATGTAAGCCAATCCATTGGCCAGAGTAAAGGCGAGCTCCTGAACTGCAGTAGCTCCTGCCTCCCGAATGTGATAGCCACTTATACTGATAGGATTCCATCTGGGTAGGTACTTAGAAGCATATTCAATAACATCAGTGGTAAGTCGTAAAGAAGGAAGAGGAGGAAAGATGTATGTTCCCCGGGCAATATACTCTTTTAAGATATCGTTCTGAGTAGTACCGGTTAGCTGACTCAAATTTACGCCCTGTTTTTCACCAACCATAATGTACATAGCAAGGATAATTGCGCAGGGAGCATTAATGGTCATAGAAGTGCTTACTTTATCTAAGGGGATATCTTTGAAAAGAAGCTCCATATCGGCCAGGGAGTCAATGGCCACTCCAGCCTTTCCCACTTCACCAATAGCCAGTTGATGGTCAGAATCATAACCAATTTGAGTAGGTAAATCGAATGCCACTGATAGACCGGTCTGACCCTGTTTTAATAAATATTTATACCGTTTATTTGATTCTTCTGCATCTCCCATCCCGGCATATTGACGCATGGTCCAGAGTTTTCCACGATACATGGTAGGCTGGACTCCTCGGGTAAAGGGAAAATTGCCCGGGAAGCCTAAATCTTTTAAATAATCTAAATCTTCTATATCTTCCGGGGTATAGAGGCGCCCTATCTTGATCTTTGAGTAGTTTTCAAAGTACTTTTTTCGCTCTGGACGTTTCTCCAGAACCTTTTTTAAAACCTTCTCCTCCCAGTTTTTTTTCTCCTTCTTCACCGCATCCATCAAATTACTCCCTCTTCCTTAAGACTCTTAATCTCTTCTTTACTGTATCCTAAAATATGAGAGAGAACCTCATCATTATGCTCACCTAAAAGGGGCGGAGGTTTATCGATAGAACCCGGAGTAGCTGATAACTTCACTGGGATACCGGTAAGTTTTATCTTCCCTGATTTGGGATGATTAACTTCAACCACCATCTCCTGGGCCAGTACCTGAGGGTGACTGAGGACCTTATCTACAGAAAGAATGGGACCAGCAGGAATGCCTTCACCATCAAAAATCTTAAGCCACTCCTGGGCTTTTTTCTCACGAATAATCTTTCCAATAATTAGGAATAGCTCATCCCGATTCTCTACCCGTTTAGGGTTAGATGAGAATTTTGGATCGTCCTTAATCTCTTTGAGTCCAAGCCCCGTTAGAGAATTTTTCTCTAATGGGGCAAGCAGATCACAAAATTTTTGCCATAATTTGTCATTGCCAATAGCAATATTGATATACTCATCAGATGCCTTAAATGTCTCATAGGGACAGATTGTCGGATGTTGATTCCCTTTGCGCTTGGGAACCAAACCGGTGGCAAAATAAATACCTGCCTGATAGGTGAGAAGAGAGACCTGACAATCAAGCATTGAGACGTCTACCTTCTGACCTTTGCCATTTTTGTTACGAGCAATCAATGCTAAAAGTATTCCCTGGCAGGCATAGATTCCAGCCAGAATATCACTGATAGATGTGCCCACTTTATAGGGAGGGCCAGATGGGTCACCCGTCAAACTCATTATTCCTCCCATGCCCTGCACAGTCAGATCATATCCGGCCTTAAGTCTTTCTGGTCCTATCTGACCAAAACCAGAGATAGAGGTATAGATAATCTGAGGATTGATTTTTTCTATCGTCTCATAGCCCAGACCAATCTTATCTAGAGTTCCCGGGCGAAAATTTTCTAAAAGAACATCCGATTTTTTAATTAGTTGGTAAATAATCTCTCTTCCCTTGTCTTTTTTAAAATTTACAGTGATACTTTTCTTACCTCTATTAATACTTAAGAAATAAGCACTTTCACCTTCAATAAAAGGAGGACCAAATGCTCGCGTGTCATCACCTTTACCTGGCCGCTCAACCTTAATAACCTCGGCTCCCATATCAGCCAGAAGCATCGAGCAGTAAGGACCAGCCAGGATACGCGATAAATCAAGAATTCTAATCCCTTCTAATGGCTTTTCCATCCTCTCCCTCTGATAAAATTAGTAATATAAGGCTATCTATTGTCCGGATGACCTTATCCAGGATCAAGCATCCAGGATCTATCTTCATTCTATGACCGCCAGGACATCTCCAGTATTGACCATATCTCCCTTGGCCACTCTTATCTCTTTTATTCTTCCCTCCTTGGGGCTGAAGACCTCGCTCTCCATCTTCATGGCCTCTAAGATAAGGATGACCTCACCCTTCCCCACCCGATCTCCCTCATTAGCCTCAACACTTATTATCTGGCCACTCATAGAAGAGAGAATGGCTCCTTCTTCCTTCTCTTCTAATCTCTCTATCTTTCGTCGGACAGCGAGCTTTTCCGTCTCCTCTATCTCTAAACGATAGATCTCCTGATTGATAGAGACCAGAGTAGGGAAGCCGTTCTCCTCCTCCAGGGAGGATATCTCATAGG
>DRGV01000078.1 GCA_011049955.1 bacterium | reverse complement strand
GGATATCACTCTAAGAGCATTAAGAACATTAAAAGAAGTTGACCTGATAGCCTGTGAAGATACCAGAAGGACAAGGAAACTGTTAAGTAGATACAATATCCATACTCCTTTAACCTCTTACTTTGAGCATAATAAAATAGTTAAGACCGATTTCTTAATTAAAAGATTAAAAGAGGGGAAGAATATTGCCCTGGTCTCTGATGCCGGGATGCCCGGGATATCCGATCCGGGCTATTTTATTATCCAGAAAGCATTGAAAGAGAATATTCCTATTCTTCCTATTCCAGGACCAACTGCCTTTGTTCCTTCTTTGGTCATCTCCGGTCTTCCCACGGACAGTTTTGTCTTTGAGGGATTCCTTCCTTCCAAGAAGAAAGCAAGATGTGATAGGTTAAAGGAATTGAGTCTTGAGAAAAGAACCATTATCTTCTACGAAGCACCCCACAGATTAATCGCTACTCTAAAAGATATATCAGAGATTCTGGGAGATAGGGAAGTCTCTTTAACAAGGGAATTGACTAAGAAGTTTGAGGAGACATTCAGGGGAAGAGTAAGTGAAGCAATAGAGAAATTTGTTAAGCCAAAGGGAGAATTTACCATTATCTTAAAAGGCGCTCAAGAAAAAGAGATCCTAAAAGAGAGATGGCAGGACCTACCAATCCTTGACCATCTAAAATTAGTGATGAAAGAAGAAAACCTTTCTAAAAAAGAAGCCGTTAAGAAAGTCGCCCAATTACGCGACATCCCTAAAAGAGAAGTCTATAAAATAAGCCTGAAAATTGGGCAATAGAGTTAAAAAGGTTACTATAGCAGTTACTAAAAGGTTACTAAGGGGTTACCAAAGCAACTGATAGTAACAACGAAGCGTAGTAATCGTAATTTTAATAGGGAGGGATAGTATGGCTATTGCCAGTCTGGTGTTGGGAATAATTGGAATACTCTTAGGATGGATGCCGCTCTTTGGCATCATTGGAGCCATCTTCTTCTCTATACCAGCCGTCGTTCTTGGCATTATTTCCTTGCGCAGAAAGAGGAGGATAGATATCTCCCGGGCAGGGATCATCCTGGGCGCCATCGGTGTTGTCTACTTCCTCTACATCATCATTGCTTCCCTGATAGAACTCCGTTAAAATCCAAAGGGGAAATGAAGGGAAATATTAAATGTGGGAAGTAGCCTACCTTGCACCGAATAGATCGATTGCCGAGATGTTGGAAGATTTATTGGAGAAGAATGGGATTCCAGTAATGCTTCGTTCCGCAGATATCCCCCACTTAGGTCCTATGGGTAAGGTAGATATTCTAACTTCAAAAGAGCAGGTAGAAGAAGCAAAGGCATTGATTGAGAGCTACATCAACTCTCTCTAAGGAATAAAGATAAAGATGAAGATTGTTGTTATATCTGGGGCGCATAAGGGGGTGGGGAAAACCGCCCTAGCCCGCAAGATTCTTAAAAATCTTAAAGGCTTTGGGGCCATAAAGACCACGATTTCTAAGGAGAATATCTCCATTACTTCTAAGGATGAGGCGATTGAGGTCCCAGGAAAGGATACTGCTTTATTAAAAGAGGCCGGGGCAGAGAAGGTGGCCCTGATTACTTCTCCCAGAAAGGATTTGGGTTGGGCGCTTAAGGTTGCCTTGGGCATGGTCTCAGGGTGTAAAGGAGTTATTATTGAAGGAACGAGCGTCTTGAATCATGTTAAGTCGGATGTTGCTATACTCATTAAGGCAGAGGGAAAGAAAACAAAGGAAAGCGCCAAGAAAGCATTAAAGAAAGTGGATTTAGTAATTTCATCTAATGAATTTGATAAAGCAGTCAGGTTTGTCAAGGAGAAGATTAAATGATCAAGGATGAAGTTTTAAAAATCGCCCAGAATAAAAAACTCCCCTGTGTCAAAGCCCTGGCCCTGGCTAAAAGGTTGAAAGTGAAACCCATAGAGATTGGCAAGGTAGCGAATAAATTGGGAATCAAGATTACTGACTGCCAGTTGGGTTGCTTCGGTAGGAAACACGAATAGACACGAACTACAGAGCAAAGCACGAAGTAAGTAGAACACGAATTTTCACGAATAAAGAAAATGTGTCTAATTTTAAGTTTTATCTGTGATTTGTGAATATCTGTAAGGAATCTGTGGCAATGCTTAATTTCGAGCACAGCGAGAAACAAGGTTCTTGAGCGAAGCGAAAGGCTTTCTTATATATATGCTCTCTAGAATGCCAGCGAAGCGCATTCTGTAATCTATCTCTGAAAGGAAGGGGGAGAATATGAGAAAAAGGTATCTATGGATTGGGATTCTGGGGTTAATTATTCTTTTTGTCTTGATTGGCGGTCAGGAGGCCTTTGCTCAACCACCTAAGCCTAAGGCCTGCATTATTGATATCGATGGAACGATAGCCAATGACCAACAGAGAAGAGCCGTAAGTATTAATCCGGATGGGAATAGAAACTGGAGAAAGTACTTTAACCCTGAACTGGTCAAGAAGGATAAGCCAATTCTTAAATCTCGAGAAGTATTGAGGTGGGTGGAGCAGAAAGGAATTAAGATATTCTATGTAAGTAGCCGGGAGACTACGGTCCTCGGGGCGACCAAATGGTGGCTAAAGGCACATAACTTTCCTCAAGGAGAGGTATATCATAGAAAACCCTTTGCTCGAAGTATGGAATACAAGATAGATACTGTCAGAGCCATCCAGAAAAGTTATGATGTTATCTTTGGGGTTGGTGATAGGGACCGGGATATCACCGCCTACCAGACCTGCGGAATAGCAGCCATTAAAGTCGCTGAATCCTCTGAGAAAGACTGGATTCGGGTAAAGAACGAGATAGCAAAGTTAATTAGATAATTTGACTTTATTTCCTACTTATGATAGATTGGAAACAAATAAAGGAGGCAAAAAACGATGAAGAAGATTATTCCTTTAATTCTAGTGGTATTGCTTTTAGTTAGTGCGGTAATAGCAATGGGAAGCCCGGCAGCAAAAGAGGTCGAATCAAAGATATCTGCGGTCACAGTCTATTCGGACCGGGCTCTGGTTACCAGGACTACTCGCCTGACCCTTGAACCGGGTAAGTATGAACTACTCTTTAAAGACCTTCCAGCGGGTATTCTGGAAGACTCCATTTATGCTACCGGGAAGGGGAGCGCCCGGGCTAAAATCGTAGGATTGGATATAAGGAAAACTTTTTTAGAGAAACCCAGGCAAGAGAATATAAAGAAGTTAGAAGAGGAGATTCAAGAACTTAGGGATCAGGATAAGGCGCTTCAAGATAAAATTGAGATTTCAAAAACTCAGGATGAGTTCCTTAAATCGATAAAGGTGCAGATGCCAGAGGATATCTCAAAGAAGATGCTCATTCAAAAACCCACAGTAAACGATTGGCAGGCCATTCTGAAATTTCTCAATACTAATCTGACCAAGAACGCTCAGAAACGCCTCAATGCGAAAGCCAAGAGACGGGAACTTAAGGTCAAGATAAAGAGGCTGGAGAGAGAATTAGGAAAAATCAGAAGGGGCAGGGTGTTAGAAGAAAAATCGGTTCTGGTAACGGCTGAGGTTACCAGGATGGGTATTCTTGATTTAGATCTTTCTTATGTCATTCTGGGAGCGAGATGGCATCCCTTATACGATGCCCGTAGTCAAGTGGCCTCCAAAGAGGTAGAACTCACCTACTACGGGGTAGTGAGCCAGAAGACTGGCGAGGATTGGGAGGATGTTAGCCTTACCCTTTCCACGGCACGCCCAGCGGTTGGCGCTCGACAACCAAAACCTTCTCCTTGGTATTTGAAAATCTACGAGCCGATTAGATCCGAGGCTAAGCTATATCGAAAAAAAGAGAAAGAATTAGCTAGGGCAGTAGTTTTAAAAGAAGCAGTTGATGAATACGCATATGTAGTAAAAGGGGGAGCAGTAAGGATAACCAAACCTATGATTTCCAAAATAGAGGAGAGGGGGGTATCGGTAGTCTTCAATATTAAGAAGAGAGAGAATATTTTAAGC
>DRGV01000077.1 GCA_011049955.1 bacterium | reverse complement strand
GAATTAGGAGTCTCCGAACAGCGTCATGCCTGAGGCAGATCCGCCTTCGGCGGAAACTTAAGACCGAAGGCCGTGCCCCGAACTGCAGAATCCGTGTTAGATACGCATTCACAATAGGCAAAGTCGAAGATCCGTGTATAGAAAGGAGGTGTATAGAATGATATTCTTTTTAATTGTGGGGATTCTTGCTTTAATCCTGGCCCTTCTCTACTTTATTGTTCCGGATGTAGTGGTCAAAATTAACAACTCCCTGAAGAGGGTCTTGTTTGAGGATAGCTGGACCTTTACCCATCGCATAGCAGCTGGAGGTTTCTTTCTCATTGGAGCCATTATCCTCCTCTGGGCCTGGTGGGTCACAAAGGGTCCGAGATAACAAAGGCCAAACTTTCATTCTCTTGAAAGGGAGGGGTCTATTTTAAGGTATCGGAACTTCAATAAGTAAAACAAGGTTCTGACGAAGTCAGGTTCTTATTTTTTGACTTTTTGGGTCCCAAAAAGTCTTTCTTTTATGAGATGAATATTTATCGAGTAGTAAAAAAAATTGCTAAACCAGCGGAGACATATTTAATTCAGGCTCGTGCTTCTACTATTGAACTGAGTGGTGAAAAGATAGAGAGTATAGAACACGCTTCCACAGAAGGCCTCGGTCTGCGTATCATCGATAGAGGAGGCCTGGGCTTTAGCTATACCTCAAATCTTAGCACAAAAGAGATAAAGAGGGTGGTCGAAGAAGCCTCTCTGAATGCAAGATATGCTACCAGAGATAGATATAACCTTTTGCCCCAGAGAGCTTTTTCCTATCCCAGGGTCAATATTTATGATGAGGACTTAAGGAAAGTATCTTTAAAAGAAAAGATTGGGGAGGCGAAGAAGGCTTCTCGGGCGGCCCTAGAATATGATAAACGGATTAGGAAAATCTATAAGACCGTCTATCATGATACTACCTATAAGATACGTATCTTCAATTCTGAAGGGCTGAAGGTCTCCTATTCTGGAACCTCTTGCTCTATATCTCTTATGGTCATTGCGAAGAGTGCGGGGGAATCCCAGAGCGGGTCGGAGTTCGATATCCAGAGATTCTACGAGAAGTTGAAAGTAGAGAAGGTGGGAAGAAGAGCGGCTCAGAAGGCCCTCTCCCTTCTGGGGGCTAAGAAGATAAAGACTCAGAGGATACCGATACTCCTGGATTCCTTAGTGGGTAGTAGTTTCCTGGGGCTGATTGCCAGTGCCTTAAGTGCCGAGGCGGTCCAGAGAAAGAGGTCTCTATTCAGAAATAAATTGGACAAGAGAATAAGTGCGCAGGAATTGAATATTATTGATGATGGCACCCTGGAAGAAGGCTTGGGGAGTGCTCCTTGTGATGATGAAGGGGTGCCCACCTCAAGGAAGATCCTCATTGAGAAGGGAATGCTAAGAGGATATCTTTATAATACCTATGCTGCAGCAAAAGAGAAAAAAGAATCCACGGGGAATGGGATGAGGGGCTCCTTCAAATCTCTACCTGGGATTGGAGCCACCAACCTCTTCATTTCACCTGGCAGAAGGTCGAGGGGAGAATTAATCAAGGGGGTGGGAAGAGGCCTCTATGTCACTGAGACCTTGGGGGTGCATACTGCAGATTCCATCTCTGGTGACTTTTCCATTGGGGTAAATGGCCTCTGGATTGAAAAGGGAGAGGTAACTTATCCTGTTTGCGGGGTGACTATGGGCGGCAATCTCATGGAACTTTTGAACTCTATAGAAGAGGTGGGTGATGACCTACGCTTTGTGGGTAATATTGGTTCACCCTCCATCCATCTCTCTGGGATGATGATCGGTGGGACGTGAAAATATAGAAAAATGGGTTCGAGCGAATAAGTTATTTATTGAGTGTTTGCATTTTTCGTCTTTCGTCATACATTGAAGGGTTACGTTGAAAATCAAATATTAAAAATTAAATATCAAAATTACATATTAAAATGCAAAAATGTACTCAATAAAAAACTTACGTCTTAGCTTCAACTCATATTTGATTTTTAATTTGTCATTTTCCATTTTCATTTTTGATTTTTGATATTGTGTTATATCATCTGATGCGGGCTTCTCAACTGCAACCGATAGACGCTGAACAGAACCCTGAACCATGCGGTTTAGGCGGAGTGAGGTTTAACTTGATGAAGATCAACGGAGAGACAAGGATAGTAGGACTCATCGGTTATCCTATAGGACATACCCTCTCTCCAGCAATGCATAATAGAGCCTTTGAATATCTGGACCTCAATTATGTCTATCTCCCCTTTCCGGTTAAGGAGAGTAATCTAAAAGAGGCCCTGAGGGCCCTGCCCGCCCTGGGCATGGTGGGGGTAAACGTTACCCTGCCCTATAAAGAGAGGGTTCTTGAATATCTGGATGAAGTGAGTGAGGAAGTAGAACTCACCCATGCAGTGAATACCATCTTGGTTAAAGATAGTAGATTGATAGGATATAATACAGACGGGAAAGGATTTGTTACCTCCTTGAGGAAAGGGGTGGAGATCGATCCCAGGGGTAAGAAGGTAGTAATTATCGGTGCTGGAGGCGCTGGTCGGGCGGTGAGCATCGGACTTGCCAAAGAAGGAGTGGAGAAAATCACCCTGACCGATATCATCTTTAATAAAGCCCAGGATATTGCTTCTCACATCACAAAAAATGTCCCTAAAGTGGAGGTTGCTGCAGTGAGAAAAGAGGGGCTGGGAAAGGAGGTTAGGGAGGCAGATGTCCTGATTAATGCCACACCCTTGGGGATGAAACCAGAAGATCCCTTACCCATCGATTCCAAACTACTCCATCCAAATCTTTTGATCTACGATCTAATCTATAATCCTCCAAAGACTAAACTCTTGAGTGAGGCCGAGGGGATAGGAGCAAAGACCCTAAATGGGGTGGGGATGCTCCTCTATCAGGG
>DRGV01000076.1 GCA_011049955.1 bacterium | reverse complement strand
GTGGCTTGGAAGTAGAGCTTGAAATAGTAAAACACTTAAACTTTTATTCTGCCTTTCAATATGCTACAATTAATAAGCGCCACGATTACATCCATACTGGAGAGGACAAGATCAACTGGGAACTACTGAATGGAATCATCTTCTCCAGAAGAGGCCCCCTTCCACTTCATTCCTCGTTCCCCGATGACTATCGAGATCGTAGATATAGGTCTCTTCTGCCCGGAAACGAATGGGTCGTTTAGCAATCTTCAGGGGTGTAGGAATGGAGAAGATGATTCCATTCAGTAGTTCCCAGTTGATCTTGTCCTCTCCAGTATGGATGTAATCGTGGCGCTTATTAATTGTAGCATATTGAAAGGCAGAATAAGAACCTGACTTCGTCAGAACCTTGTTTTGCTTATTGAAGTTCCGATACCTCAAAATAAAAGTTTAGGTGTTTTACTATTTCAAGCTCTATTTCCAAGCCACTCTCTGTCTTGCTTAACTCATCCGTCTCAAAGTTATAGGTTATCTCAGTATAGGGAGCAATCCTTAATGTCCGATTTATCCTCTCCAATTTAAATCTCCAATTAAGGGAAATCTTATTGGCATACTGGACTTCGTCCTTGTGGGCAGAGGATACCCCCTGGATATATTCACTGCGACTTCTAATCTCAAATGATTTAGAGAGGGCAGGAGATGAAAATAAGAATAATGTAACAAGAACACAAAGGGATTTTTTCAATTCTATTTTTGGAGAGGTCTCTCGTCCTTTCAGTCCTCGAGATCAAATTTGCCTTTGGCAAATTTGGCGGGGCCATGAACCGTCTGGTTCATGGCGGGGTGGACGAGACTTGAACTCGCGACCTCCGGCTTGACAGGCCGGCGTTCTAACCAACTGAACTACCACCCCAATGATTTAATTTTGTCTATTATAATAACAGAAAAAATCTCTTTTGTCAAAGAATTTAAGAGGAGACCTTTGAAAAGTTAGGAAAACAGGGATTGCAGTAATATTAAAAGTGTAAAGTCTTAATCCCATTGGCGATTTTATCACCATAATCATTACTTCAAATCACTGTCATCAGAGGGCTCTGGAGATTTTTTCAGAGACCTCTACTAGAAGACTACCGCCATTCCCAGCCAGGGACGAACATCCTCATAGTCATCGAAACCATGGGCTAAGGAGAGCTCCATATTTAAAGGAATATGATAGAAGATGAAGGATCTCAGGCGCACTCCGGCTCCGGCATCGGTATCGAAGTCACCCATGGCTAACTTCCCTTGGAACCAGGCATTACCACTATCCACAAAGAGCATGCCATATAATCTATCGAAATAGAAGAAGGAGAACTTCTTCCCCATATCCCGCAGGATGGGGAAGCGATACTCTGCGCTCCAGAAGCCCATCTTATCTCCCCGAAAAGAGTTATGCCCATAGCCCCTCAAGTTCTCCATCCCCCCTAACAAGAAGGCACCTTGCGGGAGGTTATGCCCTTTAGAGAAGCCTCCCATGGCTCTCAAGGCCAGGGTATGGCGCTTATAAAGGGGAATATACTCTTGCCAATCTAAGTAGTACTTATTGAAGTTGAAATCGCTCCCATAGGACTCATCCGCCAGATCATAAGAGAGGACTACCCGTCTCCCTTGAGGATTGATATCCATATCCAGAGTAGGCTTTATCTGATAATGCAAGAGGCTCGCTCCCGAGGTAGCAATATGGCCATCATCCGGGAGATTGGGAGGATTAATGTCCCTATCGGTATCTAGGTCATCAACAAAGTAGGCCTCATATTTCAATATTAGATAGCCCACCGGTATCAGGGGAAAGCCAGCACCTATTACTCCTCCCCGCCTCCTCTCCCAGTAGTCATCATTCAGATTATTCTGATTGGGACCTTCAATATAGTTGGTGTAAATGAGGGAATAGTCATAGCCACCGATCAGGATATTGGGAAAGAACTGGCGGTTGAGGTAATAGGCATAGCCCGATACCCCACCATCTCCTGCATAGCCAATAGCGCTCTCAAAGATATGCTTCCCCATAACATCTTGGGCATATCCTATAACACTCAAGCCCAGGGGCATCCAGAGAATAGGCCTTATTCGCGGTCGGTACTTTCTTACGGGATACTCTTTTTCTTCTTTAGGATTACTGTTTGAAAACGAAGCGGGGAATTGGCGAATCGGAGAATCGGAAAACTTCCCCCTTTCCCCCTTTCCCCCTTTCTCCGTTTCATCTTTAGTCTCTTCCCTCTCTAAAAGTTTAATGTCATATCCATCGGCGCTATAAGAGGAGAAGACGATCCTCCTTCCCCCAGAAGAGTAGGAAGGCTCGAAGGCTCCCCCAATGACATTGGTCAGCTGCCTTACTTTTTTTGGCTCCAGATTGAGTTCATAGATATTGAAGATTCCCGTTCTATCCGAAGAAAAGATAATCTTCTTGCCATCCCCTGACCAAGAGGGATTCCTGTCGTCTGCTTTATCATTGGTTAGAGACATTATTCCTGACCCATCAGCACTCATTAGATATAGATCTCTCTGGCCGTCCTTGAACCGAGAGAAGACGATTCTCTCCCCATTTGGTGAGAACCTGGGAGTGAAGTACTGGGTATAGTCCTCATTCTTGGTAAGATATCTAATCTCTTCTGTCTCTAAATCTAAGAGACAAATATTCGTTCTTCCTTCTTCGTTCTTGACAAAGATAATACTTCTTCCATCTGGTGAGAGGTGGGGCTCCTTGGCCCTCATCCCCCGGGTAAGACGTCTTTTCTTATTTACTCTCGTCCAATCTATGATATAGATGTCTCCTAAGCGGGAGCCACGCCAATTGAGTCGATTCTTTGAGTAGACTAATCTTTGGCCATCGTAAGAAAAGGAGGGATCGGGGTTGATATTCCGCGCTAAGCGCTTATGTCTCTTACTATCCAGGTCTAAGAGATAGAGCCCCAGCCTCTCATAGTCCTGGCCCTTATTGGAGACAAAGGCTACCTCATTCTTGATTGGTGAGAAGGCAGGATGTCTATCAGACCATCCCCAGGAGACCAGATCCTCGACATTCTCATCAGGGGTGATATCTTCAGTCTCTTCTTTATACTTCTTCTCCAGATCCTCCTTCCATTCTTTATAGACCCACCTAGGAGTATCCTTCACCCGATAATACATATTCCTCTTTAAGGAAAGATAGTTATGGCCCTTCCCTTCTAAGATGGAGGCTATCCCCTCCTCTCCATGCTTCTTCTTCAGATATTTAACAAGAGAATATCCCTGATTATAGACCAGCTCATTCCCTAATCCATTCTTCCCATAGATTCCCATCCGGTTATAGGTGAGTAGCTTATCCTCTAAGGTAGCGCTTCTTAAGAGCATATCCCGGTGGCTATCCCAGTACTCCCCTTCCCCTACTTCACTGGTATCCTGGGCCAGTCCCTCAATGAACCAGTTAGGAACAAACTCACTGGGCCTGAAGAATCCCGGACCGAATACCTTGACCAATCTCCTGGGAAGACCGCTCATGATGTCCAGATGGACGATGTGGGTGAACTCATGAGGAATAACCGTCTCCAGCCACTTATGAGTCCCCCTCAAAGAGATATCCATATGGGTGAGCCAGATAATAATCCTTTGATTTGTAGAATCGGCAAACCCATTGGCATAATCATCGGTATCTAAGATAATGATGTGGGTCTTGGCCTCCGGCTCATGGCCCAACCTCTTAGTAATCGGGCCATAGCATCCCTCTGCTATTTTTGCTACATCCTTAGCAATATCCGTATGTTTTCTCTTATCAAAATAGATTAGGAAATGGGGGGTCTCCATAACATACCACTTTATCTCTGGATGGTTGATGGGAGACCAGGGAACCTGTCCTAAGATAATCTCCTCTGGTGTCTTAGGAATTAAATTGGGGGATAAAAGATTCTGAGCAAAAGTACTTTGGGAAAGAAAGAGAAAAATTAAAAGTAAAAAAGGCGAGGTTTTCTTCATCCCGCACCTTTTTGTATTCATTTTCTACCCTTACTTAAAAGTGAGGGATTTGAAAAGAGGAATATAACAAAATGCGGGCTGAATATGGTAAAAGGTGCGGGATTCATTCCTAAAACTTTTTTAAGATCAGGGAGGCATTGCTTCCTCCGGTAACCATAATATCCGCCTTTCCATCCTTAACAAGATCAGCAGCATGGCCAATAGATGTTGCAGAAGAAGAGCAGGCGGTAACAATCATTGAGCGTGGTCCTTTAAGGTCAAACTCTTTGGCAATATAATCGATAGTAACCCCTGCCCCGATAATATCGGGGCTTAGTAACCGTTAGTAACCTTTTAGACTTCTACTTTCCTTTGGTGAAGACCAACTCTCCTTGAGCGCAGATCTCTTCATCTACTCTTGCTTCTCCCTTGACCCTGAAGAGATTGGCTAATTTTTGAATAAGTTCAACACTGATTTCCAATTGGTCTCCGGGCCTGACCGGTCTCTTGAACTTAATCTCCTTTATTCCTGCTAAATATCCCATTCTCTCTTCTGGTTTTGTCTCCCTCAGGGTCAGAGACCTTCTTGGGTCGGAGACTTTGCCGGCAGCCTCACTTCCCACCACAATGGCTGCTACCTGGGCCATAGCCTCTATAATAAGCACTCCGGGCATGATGGGCTCCTCGGGAAAATGGCCCGAGAAAAACCCCTCATTGATAGTAACATTCTTTATTCCTGTGCCTTTCTTGCCCGGCTCAAGGTCAATAACCTTATCCACCAAGAGAAAGGGGTAGCGATGAATAAGAATTCTTTGAATCTGGTTAATATTTAAAGTCTCCATCTAATCCTCCTCTATTAATCCCTGATTATTTTATGGGCTTAAAGACCTGCATCCTATGATTGTAGGTATCGCTTACGTAGATGTTTCCTTTTCTATCTACCGCATCCAGGTCTTCGATTCTAAGGGAAAGTTCTTAACAGAGTTCGGAAAACCAGGCTCTCTATCTGGTGAGTTCAACAAGCCCTATGGAATAGC
>DRGV01000075.1 GCA_011049955.1 bacterium | reverse complement strand
TTATCATCTGGACCACCACTCCCTGGACACTTCTGGGCAATGTGGCCATTGCTTTCCATCCCAATTTTGATTACCAACTCCTTAAAATAAAAAATGAGACATTTATTATGCTTAAAGAACTTATCTCTTCCACTATGGAAAGGATGGGAATAAAGGACTTTGAGGTATTGGATACCATTAAAGGGAGTAAATTTGAGGGATTGGAATGTCAGCATCCCTTTCTGGATAGGAGATCAAGGCTCATCTTGGCAGACTATATTACCAAGGAGGAGGGGACGGGCTGTGTTCATACTGCACCGGGACATGGAGAAGAGGATTACCGGAGTGGAGTGAGGTATGGTCTACCCATCCTTTCGCCGGTGAATGAGAAAGGGGAGTTTACTGAAGAGGCCGGAGAATTTAAAGGTCAGAATGTTTTTAAAGCGAATGAAGGAATCATTAAGAAACTAAAAGAGACCGGGAATCTAATCTATGAGGGAACTCTTATCCACTCCTATCCCCATTGCTGGAGGTGCAAGCAGCCGGTTATCTTTCGGGCAACAGAGCAATGGTTCATTTCTCTGGACCATAAGAATTTAAGGGCCAGAGCTCTTTCTTCCATAGATGAGATAGAATGGATCCCGGATTGGGGCAGATCACGCATCAGGGGGATGGTGGAGGTGAGGCCTGACTGGTGCATCTCAAGACAGAGGGCCTGGGGGGTTCCCCTTCCCATATTCTACTGTAAAAAGTGCCATCACTACTTGGCAAGTGAGGGGAGCCTGAAAGCGGTTAAGGAATTGATGAAAAGAGAGGGTTCTGATAGCTGGATTAAAAAAGAGGCCGGCGAGATTCTTCCTCAAGGAACCAGGTGTTCCGAATGTGGAGGAGGAAATTTTGAGAAGGAGACCGATATCTTAGATGTCTGGTTTGAATCCGGGGTGAGCCACCAGGCGGTATTGACTACCAGGGAAGAACTATCCTATCCTTCTGACCTCTACTCAGAGGGAAGCGACCAGCATAGAGGATGGTTCCAGAGCTCTCTCTTGACCGCCTTAGGATGTGAAGAGAGGCCTCCCTATAAATCGGTTCTCACCCATGGCTTCATGGTGGATGGAGGGGGAAAGAAGATGTCCAAGTCCTTAGGGAATCTCATCTCCTCTGAAGAGATGGTCGAAAAGAGAGGGGCAGATATCACTCGGCTCTGGGTAGCTTCTGAGAACTACCAGGAGGATGTTGCCTATTCTGGCGAGATAATGGAGAGGATGCAGGAGGCCTATCGCAGAATAAGAAATACCTTCCGCTATCTCCTGGGGAACCTCTATGACTTCGATCTCCAGAAGAACGAAATAAAATATGATGAGATGCTGGAGATAGATAGATGGGTCCTTTCCCAGTTGCAGACCCTCCTGGATAAAGTGACCAAGGCCTATCATAGCTTTTCCTTCTACCAGTTCTATCAACTGGTCCACAACTTCTGTACCATTCAGATATCTTCTTTTTACTTCGATATCCTGAAAGATAGGTTATATACCCAGGGGAAGGATTCTCTGGAGAGGCGTTCTGCCCAGACTGCTCTATATGAGATACTCCTGGTTTTAGTAAAGATTATGGCTCCCATCCTCCCCTATACCACAGAGGAGGTCTGGAAATATCTTCCCAGCGCGAAAGAGGAAAGCGTCCATCTCTCTGATTGGCCAAAGATAAATGAGAGATTCGTGAATAAGAAATTGGAAGAGAGATGGGAGAGATTAATTTCCATCAGGGAGAAAGTCTTAGCCTCCTTAGAGGAAGCCCGGAAGGAGAAGAGGATAGGTAACTCCTTAGAGGCCGAGGTGGAGATCCATTCCGAAAAAGAATATAAACTCTTAAAAGAGTATGAAAAAAATCTTCCTACGTTATTCATTGTCTCTGGAGTAAGATTGGTGAAGGAAGAGGGTGAGGAGATAGTGGTCAAGGTGGGAAAGGCATCGGGGAAGAAGTGTAGCCGTTGCTGGAACTATTCTATAGAAGTGGGAAAAAGCAAGGAGCATCCCACTCTCTGCCCGAGGTGCATCAGAGTCATTAAGAAATACTACTCCAGTGATCAGTGATCGGTGACTAATGATCGGTGATTAGTAGATAGATATCAGTTTTCAAATTTCAGTTTTCAGATTTCAGATGAAATCAGCAATAACTTATTGTAAAACAGACTGACATCTGATATCTGATATCCGCGACTGAAGGGAGAAGAAAATGGAAGAAAAAGAAGAGAAAGAGATCAAAAAAGAGGAAGAGGTTAAAGCGTTAGAGAAGTTAAAGACTACGGTGCAGGGACTATCCGAGCACTTAGAGAAATTAAGAAGTGAGTATGTGGAATTATTTAAAAAACCACGAAAATTTATCTGGATGAACCTCTTCTTGGGAATCGTGCGTGGGGTAGGAATATTTATTGGAATGGCAGTCTTAGGTGCTCTTTTGGTCTATATTGGTACGATGATTTTAAAAAAGGGGGAAACTCTCCCAATAATTGGAGAATTCTTTGCCAGGATCAATCAGGTAATGGATCAGGTACTTAAGACGAGTGGTAAGTAAAAGGACCACAGAGAACAGTTAGACAGTGAGACAGTAGGACAATTAGTTGGATAGTTGGATAGTTGGATAGTTAAAGTCCAAAGTCCTAAGTCCAAAGTCGACATTGGACGTTGGACATCGGACATTGGACAACTAACAAACCATAAAACTATAAAACTATAGAATTATAAAACCGTCAGTTCGTCAGACCGTCAAACTGAAAGAATATAAACTTTGTGGTTACAAAGGAGGAGACATGGAGAAGAAGAGACTGGAATACTATAAGAAGAAGCTCTTAAAGTTGAGGGAGAGTCTGGTGGAGGAGATCAAGCAGTTGGAAGGAAGGTCTCTTTCTAAGACTCAGAGGGATTTTACTGGGGACCTCTCTGGTTACTCCTTCCATATGGCAGATGTGGCTACTGTAAATCAGGAGAGGGAGAAGGCCTTAAACTTGAGGGGAAGCGAAGAGAACTTGCTCTATAAGGTGGACCAGGCTTTATATCGCATTGAGAAGAAAATCTATGGTCTCTGTATTCCGTGTCAGCGAAAGATTGATAAGAAGAGACTGAATGCCATTCCCTATGCTGAGCTATGTATCAAATGTCAGGCAAAGCAGGAGAAGACTTCTTAATGTCTTTCTTTATCCTAGCAGCCATCATTATTATCTTAGACCAGGTATCGAAGTTCATTGTCTGTCGGATTATATTGCCCGGGGGAACGTTCCCGGTAATTGAGAATATC
>DRGV01000074.1 GCA_011049955.1 bacterium | reverse complement strand
GCTTGTGGGAAGGACTAAGGCACCAACGAGATTAATCGCAGTAAAAAATCCCAGAGCCTGCATAGTCAGGTAGTATCTATTACTGAAGAGATAGACAAGGAAGATATAACCGAAGAGAATGAGGTAGTAGAACCGAGCCAGTTTCCAGCTCACAAGGCTAAGGAAGAGGAGAAGGGATGCGAGAAGAATATCTCTCCTTCTTCCACTCTGTAGGAATTTATAAAAGAAGTAGACGTGAAGGAAAATAATAACCAAGGCGAACTGCTCCCTCTGGATATGATTTCCTAAAGAACGCTCAATGGCCGGAAGGGAGAGGGCATAGAAGGAAGCCCCGATAATCCCAGAGGTCCTACTTCTCGTTGAGACAATTAGGAGAAGATAGACGATGAATATGGTCAGGCCGTACCAGAAGCGGACAAAGTATCTTATGAAGAGCCTTAAAGGGATATGCTTAAAAGGAAGAATACGATAAAGAGTACCTACAACGTATTCCTCCAGATTGGTATCTGTCCTGGTGTCGAAGCCCCCTGGCCAGGCAAGGAGTTTATCTATCTTAGGAATCCCTTTCCCTTGAACAACGAGAGAGGTGTGATAATAGTGCTGGGCGGATTCTATGGTAAAGAGATGAGAGTTGCTATGGCCCCGGATGCTAAAGCTCTCTGTGCGAATAAAGATTCCCAAAGAATAGATTAGAATCAGAACTAAAAATATCCCTATATTAATTCTCTTATTCATCACTCTCCGTTTCTTTCTCTCTCACTTTCTCCCCTTTCCACTTTCCCACCGTTTCTTCATCTCTCTTTGTCCCTGATTACCAGATAACCTGATCACCCGATAACCCGATTACCGATCACTCTTCCCCATTACTACTTTCACTTTATGGCTCTTTCCATCTCTGTGAGGTTTGATCAGATTCCCCTCTATCTTCTTTCCATCTACCCAAATCTCCTTTACCCCATGTTCTATCCCTTTCGGATTCTCAATCAGAATCTCGTAGGTTGCTTCCCTAAAGGGTCTTCTAATTTTGCAGTTTTTCCAGGAAAAGGGAAGACAGGGATCTATTCTTAATCCCTCAAAGTCTCTTCTTGCTCCCAATATCCACTCGGTAGCCATCATATAGGCCCACCCAGCGGTACCAGTAAGCCAACTGAATGCTCCCTCACCGAAGAGATAGGGATGCTCTGGGCCGATGAGGTATTCGCTGAAGACATAGGGCTCTGTCTTGTATAATTCATAATCCTTCTGCTTGTTGGGCATAATCTTCTTCAATGATTGATAAGCTCTCTGCCCTCTGCCATGTGCCAAATCTGCGGCAATCTTAAAGAGATTGGCGTGGCAGAATATAGCCGCATTCTCCTTGGTGCCTTTGACAAACATGGCGATCCTTCCCAATTCCGGGTCATAATCTGAATAGGCTGGGGAGAATAATGCCAACCCATGCTCAGTATCTAAATGTTTATCCATCGACTCCAGGACTTTCTTTCGTCTATCTTTCGGAATAATCCCAGAAAGAATTGCCCAGGATTGAGTATTCAAGAATATTTTCCCCTCCTTATTCTTATTCGAGCCGAAGGGTTCTCCAGAATCCTTGAAACCCCTTAAATACCATTCCCCATCCCAACCATTCTTATTAATGGCCTCTGTCATCTCCTGGACTCGGTCCTTCAATTCTTTCGCCTTCTCATTATCGTCGACTAGTTCTGCAAGTTCACTGGCCTGTTGGAGGGCCCTTACCAGAGTCTGGGCAATCATGACGCTCTCTCCTTTTTCCTTAATTCCCGCCATATCCAGTCCATCGTTCCAGTCCCCTCTTCCTATCCGGGGAAGGTTATGTCCCCCCCTATCGTTCCATGAATAGTCCAGTTGTTTATAGATGTGTTCTATGATCGTTCCCTCATCCTCTCCCTCTTTACACCATTTATCCTTTAAATAAGGGGCTTTCTCTTTTAGGATATCTGTATCGCCGGTCTCTTTCACATAGGCATTCACCAGATAGGTAAACCAAACCACCTGGCCCTTCATGGGGCTCTGGTCCCAGGGACCATCCAGAGACCAGCCAACGGCGTTCGTCCCATCCGGTCTGATTAAAGAAGCAAACTCTCTTATCTTTTTCCTGGCAAACCCTGGATTCAGACTCAAGATACTTTCCGTATCTTGTACATTGCACCTGTATCCCTTTCCTGGACCGCCCCCATGGTAATAAGAGGGATTCCTCGACCAGTAAGCATTGATGTATAGTTGATAGGGAAGCCAGGTATTCACTAAAGTATTAAAATCTTTATCCGGAGTCTCAATCTTAATCAGAGAGGTCTTCGCCTGCCAGTCCTTCCTCACCGCATCCAATTCCTTCCTTACCTGAATGACATCCTGATACTTATTCAATATCTCCTTTACTCTCTATAATAAGGTCTGGTGGGATGGAGAGACAAAAGCCATATTGGGTAAGAAGACCGCCAGCTGGGAGCAGGGGAATATCAGGCCCTTTGAGGGATTGGTTTTCTTTGGCGCCAACTTTAAAGTGGATGGCTATGAATGTTTGAAGACAGTATTTACCGGAAGATATAATGATATCTCAAATCCCGATGGACTGAAGAACGAGGCCCTGCAAAATTCTAATTGTGAGGGTGAGGATGCCGTAGGTGTATTGCAACATAACTTTGG
>DRGV01000073.1 GCA_011049955.1 bacterium | reverse complement strand
GGATAGGGGTTATCGCCTGTAGTCCACTCTTGGAGGGCGCTGATCGTGGGTTTAACATCCATAATGATATAATCATCCTTCCCAATATGGGGGGTGACGGTGAGAGTTACTCCTACATCCTTCTCCTTCCAGTTCCTCTGCACTTGAGTAATCCCGGCTAGGGTAACGATGGTTGTAGTTACGTAATAGGCGACCTTTGACTGCACCTTAATCTCTGCTGGTTCATTATCCAGGGTGGTGATCTTGGGGTTGGATAGGATCTGGGTATCTACCCTACTCGCCAGGGCCTCAAGTACCGCAGCGAAATCACTCTTACCCAAGGTACCATACTTAAAGTATCCTATGGCACCACTAAATCCTAAGTCAATATCACTGCCCTTGCTCATTTGTTCAGCCGTCTTCTTCACCCAGGTCCAGTCGAGCCCCAGCTCCTCCATAGTCGTTAGGCGGATCTCTATGAGCTTAGAGTCAATGGCCACCTGCAGGGGCCTCTCATCCAATCTGACAATCATCCTTCCAATCTCCTCGATCTTCACCGGGGTGTCGATGACCATCAGGGTATTGGAGCGAACATCGACGATGACTCTTCCCTCCGTAGAAAGCATCTTGCTCTCCGTGAGCATGGTTTTGATGATCGGCGCCTGGGCATAGTTTAGATCGAAAATCCTGGTAGTGGTCTCGATCTCTGGTATCTCCTTGGACAATCTCATCACCCGGATGATGTCCTTCTTCCTCTCATAGCCAAATCCCCGCACCCTCAGGATGGCATTCAAAGCATCCTCTGCCGTCACTCCCTTAAAGGAGATGGTCACGGTTCCTGTTAGCTCCGGGCCAGCAATGATATTGAGATCTGCCCTCTGACCGATAATGCGCAAGACATTATGGATGTCGGCATCCTTGAAGTCCATAGAGAGAAGTTTCTTCTCTTTTATTGGGGGCTTAGGAACCGCTGGGATGGCTGGGCGCTGGATATCGATTACGATCTTATTTCCGACACTTGAAACCCGATAGGTGGTCATTTCCCTTAAATCAATCACTACCCGGGCGATGTTCTCCTCAAACTGTCCGGATCTCACTCCCTTTACAATATCCTTCTCAACAATCTTAATGAACTTCTGGGGCCAAGCCATGGCCGCTTCATACATATCGATGACTACTACTGGTGGCTCCAGGAGGTTGAAGGCCGAGTGCTTCACCGGCTCTTCAGCAGTAATAATTATTCTTGTCTTTTCTGGTAGTTTCTTCAAGGAGACATCAGTAATCCCTACCGCATAGAAGGGATTCTCCACCTCCAGAATAATTCTATTCTTCTCACTCTTTAAGACATACTTCGCTTCTTGCTTAAGGTCTAAGACTACTCTGGTTATTCTTGGCTTTTTCGAGAACTGACCGGCCCTCACTCTCTTTACCACGCTCCTCTCTACCCCAATCTCCTTCTTCTCCCAGGTGAGGGTGGCATTGGGGATGTCGATTACCAATCTCGGTGGCCCGGTGAGACTGAACTGAGCATACTTCGCTCCTTCCTTATCAGTGAGGATGACTATTTTTGTTTTATCAGGGATCCCTATTACCTGGATATCCTCCACCTCATAGGTAATCCTCTCTCTTTCCGCTATCTCCCTGACCCTCTCCTCTGCCCTCTTCTTCGCCTCTTCTTCTTTGATCTCTCTTAATCTCTCCTGGGATTTGATCAGGTATTTCCGGGCCTCAACATGCTCTGGATTCAAGGCCAAGGTCTTTTTGAACTCATCTATGGCCTCTAAGTATCTACCCCCTCTATAGTATTTCTCTCCTTTTCGGTAATGACCCGCAATCTTTCTCTGGGCCTCTCCTTCCTTCAGTCTCTCTATCTTCTTCTGGCACTTAGCAAGATATTTTTCTGCCCCTTTATGCTCTGGGTTAAGGGCAAGCACCTTCTGGAAATTCGTCCGGCCCTTTTCAAATTCCCCCTTCCAATAATGGCTTTTTCCCTGGTCATAGTATGCTATTATCTTCTCTTTCCTTTCTTTAATGAGTCTTCTCTTCTCCTCCGCCTCCCTTCTTTCTTTAGCCAACTCTTTCTGCCTTCTTCTGGCTTTTTCTGCCTCCTCTTTTTCTATCTTCCTCTCCTCAATGATTCTTTCCAGTTTTTCCTCTGTCTTAGTAATCCTTTGGGCCGCTTTATGTTCTGGATCGAGAGCCAGCACTTTATTCCATTCCTCAATGGCCTCTATGAGCTTCTCTTCTTTATAGTAGCCTAATCCTTCAGCATAATGTCTCTCAATGGCTTCTCTTCTCGCTACCTGACGCTTCTTTTCCTCCTCCTTGATCTTCTTCTCTTTGAAGGCCGCGACTCTCTCCTTATCTAACCTCCTCCTCTCATTGATGGCTAATTCTGCCTTCTGGATATAGTTCTCTGCCCGGGAAAGCTTGGGATTCAATTTTAGGGCCTCTTGCAACTCTTCTATGGCTTTCTTAAACTCCTCTCTTCTATAATGTCCCTTCCCTATCTCATAGCGCCTCTTGGCCTCTTTTTTTATCGCCTTGGGAGTAGGAGGCACCTCCTTGGCAATCTCAAGGGTCAGGAGTCTCTCATTGGGTTTTATCTCAAAGGCCGTCTGGTAGGCAAGATAGATCTCTATCTGGATGATATTGGGCTTGGTGCTATACTGTAAGGCCTCCACTCTCTTAACCAACCCCCTCTTAATGACCAGCTCCTTCTCCTTCCAAATGAGTTGGACACCGGGCAGGAAGAGGCGAATCCTGGGGGGATTGTCCAGAGAGAAGGACTTGTATTTCACCGGCCCATCCGAGATAATGAGCACCTGGACACTATCGGCTAACTCCTTCACCTCAATCTTGCTCACCTTAAAGTCTGCTTCCTGAGCAAATACTATGGCCCCGAAGAATATTCCGATTAGGGTCAGGCCTATTAATCTTTTAAACATCTTATTCCTCCTCCAATTTTAAAACTTCTTTCTTTTTCCCTTCCATTAAGACTACTTCATTCTTCTTAATGCTTATCACATTCTTGCCATTTATAATATCTCCCACGCTAACAATATAATCCCCAATGATTGCCTGAACCCCCTTCTCATCCCGTACGATTCCAGTTAGAATAAGGGCCCCTACTCTGGGAACCCCTTCTTCAGGAACCCCTTTTACTAAAGGGGAGAGGAAGGGATCCCTTCCCCAGGATATCGGACCCTTCACCCTTCTAACCTCTACAGGAATAAAGGTCTCTTCTGGGGTCGGGGGGGCTTTTTTCTCATCAGCCACAGAAGGAGTCTCGGGAACGGGAGCCACTTTTGCTTTGCGGTGAATGGGTTTCCTGAGGATGAGAATTAAAGCAAGCAATATTAAAAGGCCGGCCAAAAAGATTATTCTTTTCTTAACCATCCCATCTCCTCACTTCACAATGTAGGTGGCAATTTCAAGCACCACATCCAGTTTGGGGGGATCTTTGGGGTCAGTCTTAATACTGAGGCTCTTGATCTTTATGAGTCTTGTCGATTCCTCCAGCCCCTTTAGGTATTCACCAAGGTCCTGATATCTTCCCTTGAGCTGGATCTGGATGGGAATCTCCTTATAGACCAGCCGGCTCTCTTCGGGAAGTATCTTTATCAGGTTGTACTCTAATCTGGTCTGGGAGGCGATCTGGGAGAGGAGGGTGGGTATTTGCTTCTCTTTGGGAAGCCTTCCCTTTAAGTATTCCAATTTCTTCTGGGTATGGCGATATCGCTCCTCTAAACTGACAATCCTCTCCGCTTCTGTCTTGGCCTGGGCCTCTTTGAGTTCGATTCTCTTTCTCTCTAACTCCGTCTCCAGGTTCTGATACTTTAATCTCAACTCTTTCCTCTCAGAAGTAATGGGCTTGAAGAGGCGATTATTGACTAAAACAATGAGAATAATGCCTACTAAGACGGCTAAGATAATCCTCTGCTGCTTAGGAATTTTAGAAAGATCGAATAAGGGCATTATTTCCTCTCCTTTCCCTGGGGAATGCAGGTGAGTTCGAAGTCCTTGTAATCCCCACTCGCGCTCTTCTTGGTCTCCTTGAGCTCCACCCCCCGGAAGTAGGGAGAGGTCTCTAAGGCGGCTAAGAAGTGGGCAATGAGGGTATCGGAAGAGGCGGAGCCTTTCAGGGAAAGCTTCCTTGTCTGGGGATTGAGGATGAACTCCCTGAGCCAGACCTTCTCCGGGATGATGTGGCCCAGTTCCCTTAAAGTCTCCCAGTAGTAGAGCTCCCCTCCCGTCAATTCCTGCACTGTTCTGATTCTCTCCTCAAGCGCCTTGATATCCTTCTCTATCCTCTCCACCCGGGCCATGGCTCCCTGGAGCTCCTTCCATTTACTTCCCTGCTCTGCCAGGAGCCTCTCCTTCTCCTTTATGCCCTTCTGGTAACTCTTGACACTGCTGAAGAGGCTGAGGTAACTGAAGAATATAAGAGCGACTATTGTTCCCCCCAGAAGGATGGCCATCTGCCTCTTCCGGGCGAACTTCTTTCTCTTCGCTATCTCTGGAGGAAGAAGGTTTACACCCCTCATCTTCTTTGCTCCTCTCTTTCCATTAAGTTCGAATGTTCAGATATCAAAAGTTAGTTTCTTAGCTTAGGTCTTTAGGTTAAGGTTAGGTTATTGGTTTCGCTAAAATTCTAAATCTTAAACAAGCAATCAAATTTCTAATTACTAATTACTAATTTCTAATTTCTAACAAAATGTCCAATGTCTCAATGTCAAATGTTCAATTCAAGTCATTAGAAATTGAGAATTAAGAATTCTCCTGATGGCTTCTTGATTTTTTGACAATGGAAATAAATATTAACTGAAGTTCAATTGCCTCTTTCCCATGTCTCTTTGCTTCATCTTTTAATTCTGGCACTGCCTTAGCAATCATTCTAAGCCAGTGTTTTGATTCCTTGGATTCCTTTTTGCAGATGCCTATTTTGTGTTCAAAGTCCTTGCGCGATTCTGCACAGTCTGCTTCACAATAATTAGATCCAACACTGGTTCCATCTTTAACTAGTTGGGTTATTAAGGGAAGGGTTATAACATTTTTAGGAACCTTTTTAGCAAACTCAATAATATCTTCACCAAACTTAGCAGTTCTTTCTTCTAAATCGTATTTCTTAGGCATTTTATCACTTGGTATTTCATTGGAAATTGGATATTGGAAATTGGAAATTTTTTATTCCATTCAACTATTTGCTTCTCTCTTCGCTAAACCAAAAGCTACCGCCATCCTGGGGCCTAAGTCTTCTAAATGTCTCCTATCAAAGGCCTCCTCATCGAATTCGATATCGACTAAGGGATTACAGAGCCCAGCGGGTATTCCCAGGCTACTATTCAGGTATTTATCTATTCCCTTTAATCTGGCACTCCCTCCAAAGAGGATGATCCTATCTATCTTCCTTCCCGGGGTCTGAGCCAAAAAGTAGCGGAAGGAGCGTTCAAACTCCACTACTAATCGCTCCAAGGGCCCTCTCATGGCCTTGGTTACCGGGGTCTCCTTCTCCAGGCTCAAGCCCTCCTCCTTCTTCATCCTCTCCGCCTGATGGAAGTCCAGGTTCAGCTCCTCGGAGATGGCAGAAGTAAGGTCATTCCCGGCTAAGGAGATGTCCCGGGAGAAGTGTAGTATTTCTTTCTCCACGATATTGATGTTCGTTATTCCTGCCCCAATGTCAATTAGGACCGCGGTCTCATCATCATTTATTTTTATACTTCGCCAGAGAGCAAAGGAGGTAACATCCACGGCTAAGGGAATAAGTCCCGCTCCCTGAATTAAAGAGATCCTATCTTGAATAAGACCCCGGGGAGCGGCGGCCACTACCACCTCCACCTTCTTTACCCCCTCCTCCATCACCTCTCTCAAAACCAGATGGTCCATGATGGCCTCTTTAGGGTCCATAGTAATATACTTCTTGACCTCCCACTTTATGGCCTCCGTTAGCTCCTCCTCCGGCATCTTAGGCATCTTGAGGTATCTTACATTTATGCTCGACCCGGAGACAGAAACCACCACCTTATTCGTCTTTACTCTATTCTCATCAATAATCTTCCTTATGGCCTTAATTATTGTTTTCTTATCACTGGGTTCTGGAGAGGGAAGCTC
>DRGV01000072.1 GCA_011049955.1 bacterium | reverse complement strand
TATTCCAACTAATTTATGTTTTAGTGGTTGTAAGGAAAGGAATATATAATCATGGAGAGAATGAGGAAGGAGTTAGAAAAGAGGATTAAGGGGAAGCCACCGCAAAGGGGCGGGGTCCCGCCAGGGGCGGGAAAAGAAGAGGAGTTGATCGAGAGGATAGTCTCCATCAACCGAGTCTCTAAGGTGGTTAAGGGAGGAAAGAGGTTCTCCTTTGCGGCCTTAGTAGTAGTGGGCGATGGAAAGGGAAAAGTGGGAGTAGCTTTGGGCAAGGCCCTTGGTGTTCCAGAGGCCATTAGAAAGGCCCATGATAGAGCCCGGAAGAATATGATGACTGTTCACATAAAAGGAAGGACCATTACCCATAAGATCATAGGAAAGTTTGGGGCCGGGAAGGTTCTCCTTCGTCCTGCTTCGCTGGGCACCGGGGTGATCGCCGGTGGGCCGGTGCGAGCGGTAATCGAAGCCTGTGGAATAAAAGACATTCTCACCAAGTCTTTGGGGAGCTCCAATCCCCACAACATGGTAAAGGCAACCCTCCTTGCTCTCTCTAATCTGAAAGAGCTCAAAGAAGTAGCTCGCCTGCGGGGAAAGAAAGAGGAAGAGATCCTTTGAACCCCGCACCTTTAAGAAGTGCGGGGCGAATCATGGTAAAAAAGGTGCGGGGTGAATAACAAAAGGAGCAGGGTGAATATAAGAATAACGTTGATCAGGGGTCTGGCCGGGAAGAAAGAGCGGCACAGAGGAACTATCAAAGCCCTGGGTTTAAAGAGGATAGGCTCCTCTGTGATAAAAGAGGATAATCCTCAGATAAGGGGAATGATAGCTAGGGTATCCTATATGGTGAAAGTAAATGAACCCCGCCCCCCAGAGAGGAGCGGGGGTGAACCCCGCACCTTTAAGAAGTGCGGGGCGAATCATGGTAAAAAAGGTGCGGGGTGAAGTTAAACCAGTTAAGAGTACCAAGGGGAAGTAGAAAAAGGCCTAAGAGAGTGGGGAGGGGTAGATCCTCTGGCCACGGGAAGACCTCCACCCGGGGTCATAAGGGACAGAAGGCGCGCAGCGGAGGAGGGGTGAGACCGGGTTTTGAGGGAGGACAGATGCCTCTCTCCCGTCGGCTTCCCAAAAGGGGTTTTGCCAACATCTTCAGAAAAGAGTATACCATCTTAAATGTCGGAGATCTTGAACAGAGGTTTAAAGCCGGGGATGAGATTACACCCGAGGTACTTAAGGAGCAAGGCCTTATGGGAAAGAGGGAGAGAATAAAAATCCTCGGCGAAGGAAGATTGACCAAAGGGCTTAAAGTGAGGGCCCACGCCTTCTCCAGAGAAGCGGAGAAGAAGATAAAAGAGGCTGGAGGAGAAGTAATAAGATGTTAAGAGCTTTCAGGGATGCCTTCAAGATACCAGAGTTAAAGAAGAGGATCCTCTTCACCTTTGCCATACTCGTTGTCTACCGGATAGGGAGTCACATCCCAACCCCAGGGATTGATGGAGCTGCTCTCGGTGACTTCTTTGCCGTAGCGAAGGGGACCCTCCTCACCTACTTTGACATGTTCTCCGGAGGGGCATTGAGCAGGGCCACGGTCTTCGCCCTGGGCATTATGCCCTACATTACGGCCTCCATTATCTTCTCCTTACTTGTCCCGATTATGCCCCAGCTTGAGAGGTTGCAGAAGGAGGGGGAGGTGGGAAGGAAGAAGATCAATCAGTATACCAGATATGCTACGGTCCTCATCTGCCTCATCCAGGGCTCAACCTTCGCTCTCTGGCTCCAGCATCTTAAAAGCCCGGAAGGAGTCTCTGTCGTTCCTTCACCCGGTCCCTCCTTTCTCCTTATTACCGTCTTAACCATGACTGCGGGTACCATATTCATCATGTGGCTCGGGGAGCAGATCACGGAGAGGGGGATTGGGAATGGGATCTCACTCATCATATTTGCCGGGATTGTGGCCCGCCTCCCCCAGGCCGGGATTCAGACCGCAGTGCAGTTAAAGGAAGGGATAATCTCCCCCATGAAACTGGTCTTCATGCTGGTTCTAATGGCCCTGGTTATTGCCGGAATAGTGATCATCACTGAGGGCCAGAGAAAGATTCCGGTTCAGTATGCCAAGAGGATCGTAGGGAGGAGGATGTATGGGGGACAGAGCACCTTCATTCCCATAAGGGTCAATACCCCGGGAGTCATCCCCATTATATTTGCTTCCTCTATCCTGATGTTTCCCGCCACCATTGCTCAATTCGCGGGGCTGGAGTTCATGGAGAGAATTGCAGTATGGCTCTCCCCAGGACATCTCCTCTATTCTACTTTTTATGCTATAATGATTATTTTCTTCTGTTACTTCTATACTGCCATGATCTTTAACCCGATAGATTTAGCGGACAATATGAAGAGGTATGGGGGCTTCATCCCTGGGATAAGACCGGGAAAATCGACCTCGGAGTATATCGAACGTACCCTCTCCAGGATTACCTTGGCGGGAGCCGTTGCCCTGGCGGCCATCGCCCTCTTCCCAGACCTGGTCAATACCAGGCTGGGAGTCTCGGCTCTTCTGGCTGGCTTCTACGGGGGAACCGGGATGCTCATTGTGGTAGGGGTGGCCCTGGATACGGTAAAGCAGATTGAGAATCACCTACTCATGAGGCATTACGAGGGATTTATAAAGAAGGGGAAGATAAAAGCCCGGTTTTAATGGCGTATCGCATATTGCAGGTCGCTAATCGCAAATCGCTGGTCGCAGATCGCAAATTGCATATTACTTTAAAAACGACGAGCGATAAAGCGAAGCGAGCGACGAGCGATATGCAACAGGGGATGGGCGACAAGCGATAAGCTGATTTAGAGGTTAAGGATGCGAATAATACTGCTCGGTCCTCCGGGAGCGGGGAAGGGGACTCAATCTAGGACAATAACTAAAAAACTGGGTATCCCTCATATCTCAACCGGGGAGATCCTGCGCCAAGCCTCTTCACAAAAAACCCCCCTGGGGCTTAAGGCAAAGGATTACATGGACCAGGGCCATCTCGTTCCTGATGATTTAATGATAGATCTCATAAAGGAAAGGATAAAGAGAGAGGACTGTAAGAAGGGATTCTTACTGGACGGTTTTCCCCGGACCATCCCTCAAGCAGAGGCCTTAGAGAAAATATCTCATATTGATAAGGTCATTAAGTTAAAGATAGATAATGAGGTGGCCATTGAGAGGCTATCTGGGAGAAGGACCTGTAAAGACTGTGGCGCTATGTACCACGTTATTTATATTTCCCCCAAGAGAGAGGGGATATGCGATGGGTGTGGGGGAGAATTAATCATTCGGGAGGATGATAGAAAAGAGGCCATCTTAGAGAGGTTAGAGGTTTATAAAGAAGAGACTCGACCTTTAATCAAATACTATAAGAAAAAAGGGCTCTTAGTCATCATCGATGGGGGAAGAGTAAAGCAAGAAGTTACTGAAGATCTTTTAGCGAGTATTTGGTGATTATCCTCAAGTCAAAAGAAGAGCTCCTGCTCATGAGAGAGGCCGGCCGTTTAGTAACCCGGGCTCACGCCCTGATCCAAGAATACCTCAAGCCGGGAATAAAGACGAAAGAACTCGATGAACTTGCGGCCTCCTTTATAGAGAAGAATAAGGCCCAGAGTACCTTTCTGGGCTATAGGGGCTTTCCCGCCCATATCTGTATCGCCATCAATGAAGAGGTGGTCCACGGCATCCCGGGCGAAAGAAGACTATCCAATGGGGACATTATCGGTATCGATATTGGAGTGAGGCTGAATGGCTATTGCGGGGATCGGGCAGTGACCTATTCCGTGGGGAAGGTCATTTCCCGGGCAAGAGAATTATTGAAAGTAACAGAAGAGGCGTTGGATAAGGGAATAGAGAAGGCGGTTGTGGGGAATAGACTCTCCGATATTTCCCATGCCATACAGTCCCATGTTGAGGGAAGAGGTTTTTCTGTGGTCCGGGATTATGTGGGCCATGGGATTGGTCAGGAGATGCATGAGGATCCCCAACTCCCTCACTTCGGTTCTCCGGGAAGAGGGCCGAGATTGAAGAAGGGGATGGTTTTGGCCATCGAGCCCATGGTGAACGTCGGTGACTTCCGGGTGAAGGTCAAAGGAGATAACTGGACGGTAGTAACTTCAGATGGGTCCCTCTCCGCCCAGTTTGAGCATACCGTAGCTATAACAGAGAAAGGACCCTGGATACTCACTACATTGTAAGTAACAAGTAACAAGTAAAAAGTAACAATGAACAATTGAAATAATTAAAAATGTTACTTGCTCAATGTAAATTGTTACTTCCCCGACTAAAAGTCGGGGCTGAGCGGAGTGAAGATGGTTGAGAAGGAAGAACCGGTTGTAGTGGAAGGAACAGTGGTCGAAACCCTACCTAACGCCATGTTCCGAGTGGAACTTGAGGGAGGGCATAAGGTGCTTGCCCATGTCTCGGGCAAGATGAGAATGTATTATATCAAAATCCTGCCCGGCGACAGGGTAACGGTAGAGCTCTCTCCCTATGATCTGACCAGGGGAAGAATCACTCATCGCTACAAATAATTTTTTAGTTAGCCAGTTACCCAGTCAGCCTGTTAGCCAGTTTAAACCGGAAAACCGGCAAACCGGAAAACCGGCAAACAATTTTTCCTTATTTCTGAATGAAGTGAAGAAACAAGGTTCTTGAGCGTTAGCGAAAGGCGCCCTTATAGGTAAATACAATGAAAGTTCGTAGTTCTGTTAAGCGGATCTGTAAGAGCTGCAAGATAATAAGGAGAAGAGGGGTAGTTATGGTTATATGCCGGAATCCAAGGCATAAGCAGAGACAGGGTTGAATAGTTTACAGTTCGGAGTTAGGAGTTCGGAGACTCCGAACTCCTAACTCAAGGCCGAAGGCCGTGCTCCGAACTAAACCGACTGATAAGGAGGTTTTAAGATGGCAAGGGTAGTGGGAATTGATCTACCGAAGAATAAGCGAATAGAGATCGCCCTCACCTATATCTATGGCATAGGAAGGACCTCGGTCAATAGGATTCTATCAATGACCAATGTCAGTCCAGATACCAGGGTAAAGGATCTAACTGAGGAGGAAGTAGGAAAACTAAACGCTGTAGTCAGTAAGGAGTATAAGATAGAAGGGGATCTGAGAACTGAGGTTGCTCAGAACATAAAGAGGCTCATAGATATCGGATCCTATCGTGGCCTGAGGCATAGGAAGGGTCTACCGGTAAGAGGGCAGAGAACCCACTCCAATGCCCGAACCAGGAAGGGACCACGTAAGACCGTGGGCGTCGTCAGGGAGAAGTCAAAGAGAATGGCCCTGCGAGAAGGGGGGAAGAAGTGATTCAGGAGAAAAAAGTCCAAAAGAGAGGAGTAGGGAAAGGG
>DRGV01000071.1 GCA_011049955.1 bacterium | reverse complement strand
TCTGTAGTCTTCCTGGGATCCACCTCTCCCACAATCTTTCCCTCATACACCACCAGTATGCGATCAGATAAAGACATAACCTCAGATAGTTCGGCAGAAACCAAGAGAACCGCTTTTCCCTTATCCCTCTCCTCCAAGATCTTTCTATGAATGAACTCTATGGCTCCGATATCCACTCCCCTGGTTGGTTGAGAAGCAATCAAGAGCTGAGGTTGGCGGGATAGTTCCCGGGCCACAATAGCCTTCTGCTGATTCCCACCAGATAGAGAGCTAACTGGAATTTCCTTATTCGCTGGACGAATATCAAACTTCTTTATTAACTCCAAAGCATTTTCTGATATTTTCTTGAAGTTAAGCCTTAACCCTTTAGTCATGGGAGGCCGATAATGGCTCCCCAGAATGAGGTTATTCTCTACAGAGTAGTCTAAGATCAATCCCCTCTTATGCCTATCCTCAGGAATATGGGCTATTTTCGATTCCAGGATCTTCCTGGGTGAAGCATTAGTTATATCTCTATTCCAAAAGGTTATCCTACCTTTCATCGCTCTTCTTAGGCCAGTAAGGACCTCAACCAGTTCTGTCTGACCATTCCCTTCCACTCCTGCAATCCCCAGGATCTCACCCGCCCTTATCTTAAAAGAGACTCCTTTTAGGGCAGAAAGCCCTCGATCATTCACTGCCTCCAGATCTTTCACCTCCAGAACAATCCTCCCCATCTGGGGAGGTTTCTTCTCTACCTTGAGGAGAACCTCCCTTCCCACCATCATCCTGGCCAATCCCTCTTTTGTTGTTTTCTTCGTCTCTACTACCCCCACCGTTTTCCCATCCCTCATCACCGTAACTCGATCGCTGATCTCCATGACCTCCTTCAATTTATGGGTAATGAAGACGATTGTCTTCCCCTCTTCCTTCAGGGATTTCATGATGTGGAATAACTCTTCTACCTCCTGAGGAGTTAGAACCGCAGTGGGCTCATCTAGGATAAGAATCTCTGCCCCCCGATATAAGACCTTTATGATCTCCACCCTCTGTTCCAGACCCACGGATAGGTCCTGGACCTTTGCTTTGGGATCGACTTTCAAACCATACCTTTCAGAGAGCTGGCCAACTTCTTTTATGGCTTTCTTCCTGTCGTTAAATATCTTCCCTTTCCTGGGCTCTTGTCCCAGGACCACATTCTCGGCAACGGTTAAGGGGGGGATGAGCATGAAGTGTTGATGGACCATTCCAATTCCTTGCTCAATGGCTACGCTCGGTGAAGAGACATCGATCTCCTTTCCCCTGATAAAGATCTGGCCTCTATCCTTCTGATAGAGGCCGTATAATACCTTCATGAGAGTGGACTTCCCGGCTCCATTCTCTCCCACCAAGGCATGGATCTCACTCTTATAGACCTTAAAATCCACATTATCGTTTGCTACTACCCGGGGAAAGCGCTTGGTAATTCCCCTCATCTCAATAGCAACTTTTCTCAATGCTTACTCCTGTATCATCGTTAATCCCGTTAGGCCCGTTAATCCTGTGAGCCCATTAACGGGTCAACGGGCAAAACGGACTAAACGGGCTTAACGTTCGTTTATTCTCGAGGGACTTTTATCTTCCCCGCAATAATCTCTCTCTTCAGCTCCTCCACTTTCTTTCTTACTTCATCCGGAATGAGGTCCTTATTATTCTCATCATAGATATAACCTACTCCATCCTCTTTCAATCCAAAGACATGAACCCCTCCCTTGAACTGGCCGGCGATGGTGTCCTTTATGGTATTATAGACTGAATTATCCACCCTCTTGATCATACTGGTCAGGATATATCCCGGAGCCTCATGGTATTGATCGGAATCGACCCCAATGGCTAAGGCATTCTTCTCCCTCGCAGCCTCAAATACCCCTAAGCCAGTGGAACCCGAAACATGATAGATAATATCCACTCCCTGTCCATACTGGGAGAGGGCTAGTTCTTTCCCCTTGGCTGGATTCTTAAAGGCCTCCCCCGTTACTCCCGCATAGCCCACCAGGATAATAGCCTTAGGATTCACTTTCCTCACCCCTGCCTTATAGCCTGATTCAAACTTATGGATCAGGGGGATCTCCATTCCTCCCACAAAACCCAGCTTATTCGTTTTGGTCAATAGCCCTGCTAAGGCGCCTACCAGATAGGAACCCTCCTCCTCTCTAAACTTCAAGGCAGTTAAATTGGAAGGGATCTCCATTCCTGGCTGAACGGTATAGTCAATGCCGCCGAACTTTTTCTCTGGAAATTCTCTTGCGACATGGGTAATGTCATCAGAGAACATGAATCCAATACCGAATATCAGGTCGAAGTTCTGATTGGCGAGCATTCGAAGGCCCGATTCCCGATCTGAACCCTCTCCAGGCTCGATATATTCGTAATAGATTCCCAGTTCTTCCTTCGCCCTCTTAAGCCCTCGGTAGGCAGAGTCATTGAAACTCTTATCCCCCCTTCCACCAACATCAAAGACCAGTCCCACTCTTAGGGTGGCCTCCACCGCCTCTTCCTTCTTGGCACAGCCAGCCATTATCACCAAGCCTAATAGAACAACCAGGAAAACAATCAATCTCTTCTTCATCCTTTCCCCTCCTCCTTCTAACCTTAGTATTGTCAAACCACAGATGAACACAGGTAGACACTGTTAAATTATAAATCTTTCATAGCGTATAGCTCTCGGAACTTTAAAGAAACCACAGATTAAACGGATTAGACGGATTTCCACGGAATAAAATTCCTAATTTTATATTCCACCTTCCAAATCTTGATTTTGTTCCTGTGTTTATCCGTGTTTACCCGTGGTTTCATACTATTTTTGACATTATCTCATTCGCGATGATTCGCGTCTTGTTTTATTTGCATTAATTTGCATCTTGTTATTTTCTGCGTCTTTCCGTATTCTTCTGCGCCTCTGTGGTTGCAATTCTTCCCTGAATTCCCGGGCTCTTTATTGGTGAGTTACTCCTTATATACTCCTCCTCCAGGTCCCTCAATTTCACCTTGGTGTCCTTAATATTTCTTCCCTTCTTAAAGGGTTCCACATTCTCTGCCAAGAAACTATTTGTTACCAGGGAGTAGGTCTTTTTAGACTTTAGGGGTTTACCCTTGATCTCTATCTCTAATATTCTCTCTCCTTTTGATTTTTCTTTATCATAGAGCACCCTTAATCCCGATACCTGCAATATTCCGGCCTCACCCACACTCTCTTCCATAATCTGCCGGATCTCCTCCCCGGATAATTCCATGGTGACTAAGGTATTGCCAAAGGGGGAAACGTTATAGATGTCTCTTTTAGCTATCTTCCCTTTCAATATGTCCCCTCTTATACCAAAGCTATTCTGCAGGGCGATATCTGTCCCGGCAAACTCTCTCATAAGGTCTGTCTGCCAGTTTCCTATGGCAGATTCTTCTCTGGCCTCCGGATCCGGATCCCGCTCGATTGCCTCACTCGCCTCCCCAATCACCTCATCCATCACCTTTCTTACCTTTGAGGCATACTTCTCAACGAGAGAAGCCATCTCTTCATCTGGGGGATATTCCTCCACCCAGAGAGTAATAATTCTTCCTTTATGCTTTATAATCCTCTTCGTTTTCTTATCGATTACCAAATCCAGTTGACCGAGATAGGCGCCATTCCCTCTTGTCTGGCAGATAATGGTCTTATGTTTAGGAGAGATTACTGGAGGATGGAGTTCTTTTTCATAATGACCTCCAATGATGACATCTATGCCCGGAACACTCTCCGCCAATTGATAATCAGTAATTTTCTCCTCTTCCTCTTCATCAAATCCTAAATGAGTAAGAGCGATAATAATATCTGCCTTCTTCTCTAATTCTTTGAGGCATTCCTTTGCAGCAGGTATCACTTCTCCGAATCTCAATCCTTCACAGATTGAAGTGGAGGTAGTGAGTCCAAAAATCCCGAATCTTATTCCTCGTATTTCCTTAATAATATATGGTTTGGCATATTTTACTCTCTCTCCTGTCTTTTCATCAATAATATTGGCGCTCAGGAAAGGAAACTGGGCCAGCTCTGCTAAGCGCTTTACATTCTCATTCCCCTGGTCATATTCATGATTCCCTATGGTGAGAGCGTCATAGCCCAGTTCATTCATTATTTCTATAACTGATTCTCCACCCGTAAAGTCCCCCTCTGGTGTCCCCTGAAAGAAATCCCCAGCATCTAAGAGCAGGTCATAGCGCATCCCTTTCAGGCAGGTGGCCAATGCGGCGCTTCCTCCCACTAAGGGCTTTTCTTCCTTCTCTACCCATCTCGCCACATAAGGAAGAATCCTTCCCTGCAGGTCATTGGTATAGAGAATGGTAACCTTCTCTTTAGAGAAGCCTTGATAAAAAAAATAGCCCCCAATAAGAAGGCCTACTACTATTAATGAAATAAGTATTTTTTTCTTGAACATTCTATCTCCTCATAAAAAGACTACCATTTAACAATAGCATAAAAGAATATCGATGTCAACCCCGCACCTTTTATTTTTGAAGTCTCTCCTTGTAGCAGAAAGATTGCGGAGTCAAACCCCCGAAAATAAAGACGCCTTCGCTTTGCGAAGAACTTTGTTACTTTGTTGGCTAAACCCCGGCTGGGGCGTAATAAGAACCTGCTTCGCAGAATCTTGTTTCTTCACTACGTTCAGAAATAAGAAAAGGCCTCAATCTATCGAGGCCTGCAATAAAATAAGTTCTCGTAATTTTGGATAGAGGACAAATAAAAAAACAGGACTAAGCTGTCCTGCTGGTTAAAATATTTGCAAAGCTATGGTTATCTAATCTACTTCTTCTTTTTCCACCTTACAATGAGTATAGAGAGATAGATAAGGGCTATTAAGGCGACAAGAGGTATGCCAATGAGTCTTACCAATTGTTGTCGAGTAAGTCCTTTAACCACGACTTTTTCTGCTACTACTGGAAGTTCTTTAATCTTTCCTTCTTCTTTCCATTGCTTTATTTCGGATTCAGCAAAGAGTGCATCATCAGTATCAGGATATTTATTTATCACCTCTTGATATTTTAGTGCTGCCTCTTTATAATCTTTTTGGTTTTCATCATAATATCTGGCGAGTTGCATTAAGGCTTTTTGTTCAACTGGAGTATTGGGATGTTCTTTAACTAAATCCTCAAAGGTTTTTGGTATTTTGTGGCTTTCACCTTGTAGTTTGAGATATCCATAGACCCGAACTGTAGAGTGTGGTACAATAAAAGGAAAATCAGGATATTCAGTTATCAGCTTCAAGGATACTTCACGGGCTTTATCATAATCTCCTAAGTTCTGGTAATCATTTGCCATTATCCAATAAGAATCTATCCAATATCTGGCATAGTTTTCATCATCCGGAGGGATCAATTTTAGATAGGATTTAATAATTTGAAGAGATTGTTCATACTCTTTCATATGAAAATAAATACTACCTAAAACATTGTAACAGTGTACCTGGACAAGAATGTTATCCGGGTAGCTCTTTCTTGTATTTTCTAAAATTTTAATCGCTTCTTGATATTTTTGGTTGTGGGTGTATTGTCTAATCTGTTGATAAAAATTTTGAATTTCTGGTGGTAGAAGATGCTCGGGATAGGAATATTTTTCTGGAATTCCCTCAACTTCACCAAAAGCTAACTTTGAACCACTGACAATAAGTATTAATATTAAACTTAACCCGATTGTAATTATTTTTAAAGTCTGGTCTTTCATTTTCTTAAGCCTCTAATAAATTGGTCACTTCTTACATTTACAAGGGCCTTCATCTCCACACTCTGTGGCATATAGAGGATGTGTTCTAGCAAAGCAGCCACAACGTTTGCATTCGGAGCCGCCTTTACACTTAGTACCTCCACTACAAGACCCCCCCTTGCATGGAAGATTACAATACCATGCCTTACCCCCCGCATCGCTGAGGTAGTAAGCGCATTTTATTTTTTTTACTTTACACTTCTTACCCCCACAGTCGTCTGGACCACTGCACGCTTCTCCTTCTCTTCCGGAACCGCCACACTCTTTTTTGCACTTACAAGTTCGGCCTTTACATTCTCCCTTCCCTCCTTTAATGAGGGACATAGTATGATCAGTGAGAACGGTTTTAGCAAACGGAGTATAGTGACTACCTATGGGAATAAGGAGAAGAAGGGTAACCAGAAGAAGGGATATAATTCTTACTCTTGACTGGGAGGAGTTAAGAATCCCCCTTCCGGGACTCTTATTTGGCTTGGAACAACAGTTTCAAAGAGCTATTTTTAGTATACCATAATCTTCTCTAAAAAGCAAAATTCCAATTCATCTCTTATTGCCTCACTTTTGGTATGCGATCGTTCACTCAAAGTGAGACATAACGTTTCCCTATTCAGCAATTCAGCCTTCTTTAATAAATTTAGCATAATCTTCTCTAAAATGCAAAAAGCAGGACTAATTCGTCCTGCTAATTAAAACATTTGTAAAGAAAGTAAGATTATTAGATTATTTCTTCTGTTTTCTCCACCTCACAATGAGTATAGAGAGATAAATAAGGGCTATCAAGACAACAAGAGGTATTCCGATGAGTCTTACAAGTTGTTGGCGAGTAAGTCCTCTAACCACGACTTTTTCAGGTGACACTTCTTCAACTTTTTCTGCTACTACTAAAGGAAGTTTAATCTTGCCTTCTTTTTCCCAGCGTTTTATTTCAGATTCAGCAAAGAGTGCATCATCAGTATCAGGATATTTATTCATCACCTCTTGATATTTTAGTGCCGCCTGCTTATAATCTTTTTGTTTTTCATAATATTGCGCGAGGGTCATTAGGGCTGTTCTTTCAACTGGAGTATTGGGATGTTTTTTAGCTAAATCCTCATAGGTTTTTGGTATTTTGTGACTTTCGCCTTTTTTCTCGAGATATTTAGATAACCAGGCTGTAGATTGTGGTGCGGCAGCAGTAGAATCAGGATATTTAGTTAATAGTTTCAAAGATACCTCACTGGCTTTATCATAATTTCCTAACTTCTCATAAATCATTGCCATTAACCAATGAGCATCTATCCAATATCTGGCATAGTTTTCATCATTCGGAGGGATTAATTTTAGATAGGTTTTAATATTTTGAAGAGCTTGCTCATAATCCTTTAAACGAAGGTATAAACCAGCTATAGCCTGATAACAAGTTATTTGAACAAAAGTATTATCAGGATATTTTTCTCTTACTTTTTCTACTTCTTCGATAGCATCCATATATTTCTGGTTCACTATCAACTTCTGAATTTTAGAGCGTAGCGTTTGAAGTTCTGGTGGGAGTAGATGTTCAGGATAGGAATATTTTTTTTCTGGATCTTCCTCAACTTTAGCCAAAGCTAACTTTGAACCGCTGACAATAAGTATTAGTATTAAACTTAATCCGATTGTAACTATTTTTAAAGTCTGGTCTTTCATTTTCTTAAGCCTTTAATAAATTGGTCACTTCTTACATTTACACTTCCCTTCACATAGACAGCCTGTGGCGTATAGAGGATGCGTTAGAGCACGGCAGTAGAAAGGTTTACAATTGTCGCCGCGTTTACACTGAGTACCACCTTCACAAAACGGCGGTGGAGGTGGTGGAGCATTACAATACCATCCCTTAAGACCTCCCAACGGATCCTGCACGAGGAAAGCACAGTTTGCTTTAGTTACTTTACACTTCTTACCCCCACAGTCGTCTGGACCAGTACACGCTGTTCCTTCTCTTCCGGAACCGCCACACTCTTCTTTGCACTTACAAGTTCGGCCTTTACATTCTCCACCAGCCCCTTTAATGAGGGACATAGTATGATCAGTAAGAACAGTTTTAGCATTTAGAGTATAGTGACTACCTATGGGTAAGAGAAAGAGAATGGCAACCAAAAGAAGGGATATAATTCTTACCCCTGAGCGGGGGGAAGTAAATATTTCCCTTCCTGATCTCTTGTCCGGCTTAGAACAGCAGTCCTGTTTGGGACTTTTATTCGGTTTAGAACAACAGCCTTCTTGATTATCCATTCTTTTCTTTTTCTCCTTAAATTTTAATCTAATTATAAATTATCACATTTTTATATGATTGTCAAGAGAAATTTTGACATTTCTAAGAAATATGAGGTATAATTAGATTGTTGTAGAAAGGGGCGTCTTCAGATGGCTGATAACTACTATCGAAACAGAATGTATGAACAAGCCCTAAGAGAATACCAGAAAATAACCAAAGAATTTCCACAGAGCAAAGAAGCAATTATTGCCGGGGAAAAAAATCAGAGAGATCAAAGCAAGCAAATAGGAAATAAGTCTTTTAAAAAGTAAAGCAGGGTTTAAAAGCCCTGCTTTTTTGTTCTCTACTTTTTGATTTCTTATCTTTTTCCGATGATAATGCTGGCTAAGTAGCCAGCACCGAAGCCGTTATCGATATTGACTACCGCCACACCAAAGGAGCAAGTATTGAGCATGGTAAGAAGGGCGGAAAGGCCCTTGAAGTTCGCCCCATAGCCTACCGACGTGGGAACAGCGATCACGGGAGCAGAGACAAGACCGGCGATGACGCTTGCCAAGGCCCCCTCCATTCCGGCAATGACAATGATGACCCTTGCTTTAAGAAGTCTCTCTTTCTGGGCAAGTAATCTCTGCAATCCAGCCACGCCAATATCATATATCTTTTTTACCCTATTACCCATAATCTTCAGGGTGGCGATGGCTTCCTCTGCTACCGGAATGTCTGCCGTTCCTGCAGTGACTACTAAGACTACTCCCCCTTTAACCCTTGGTTTCTTCTTCTGTATAGAGATTATTCTTCCTTCCTTATAGTACTTACAATCTGGGTGTTTCTTCTTAATTGCTCGATATATCTCTTCATTTGCCCTGGTGGCTACACAGTCGCTTCCTCTCTTAACCAGGTTATCTGCAATTTTCTCTATCTGTTTTATACTCTTTCCCGGACAGAGAATGACCTCGGGGAATCCCTTTCTCAAAGCCCGGTGAGTATCTATCTTGGCAAATCCCAGATCCTCAAAGGGAAGGAAGCGTAGTTCGTTCATCGCCTCATTAATTCCTATCTTCCCGGCCTTTACTTTTTTTAATAGTCTTTCAATATTCTTAGCATCCACAGTATTAACTCCAGATATCAGCTTGACGGTCTGATCGTCAATATTCAGTTGGACAGTTTGACAGACTGACAGTTTGACAGTTTAAAGATTTTTCCTATCTGTCTACCTGTCTAACTGTCTCACTGCCCCACTGTCTAACTGGTTTTTACAGGTCCTCATCCATACTTCCGCTTCAGTAGCCTTTTAAATCGAGAGAGACATAGGTATTGCCCATTCTCTTTAATCTATCTCTTTCAAACTAATTAAGCGATGGTTTCGCCAGTTGAACTTGAGCCTCGATCTTTTCTTATACGCGTTCCCTTGTAAGATAGCGCCCACCAAGAGGGGG
>DRGV01000070.1 GCA_011049955.1 bacterium | reverse complement strand
TTCCTTCCGCCAGATTATTCGCAATAGATAAGCCAGCTCTTAACAGATTACTGCCTATAGAATATTTAAATTCTTTTGGTAACTTTCTATACACCTCAAAGATTTTATCTATAAATCTCAGGGTAAACTGGTAGACCTTTAGCCTCTCAAAATCAAACTGAAAATCGTCCTCTTTTTCTTTCATAACTTTCTTCTTAACTGGTTACTGTTCGCTGGTTACTGTAAACTCTCTGCCTTGCCCTCTAACTTGTTAAAGGATGACCAGGTTATCCCGGTGGATGACCTCATCGTAGTCCTTATAACCCAGAATTTTCTCTATCTTTTGGGTCTTTTTTCCCATTATCTTCTCTATCTCACTGGAGGAATAGGAGACTATCCCCCGGGCAAACTCTTTATTCTCTTCATTAATGATGCTCACCCCATCTCCTATAGAGAACCTACCTTTAACCTCTGTAATTCCTGAGGGGAGAAGACTCTTCCCCCTCTTGGAAATGGCCTCCTCGGCCCCTTCATCTACTCTTATTTTCCCTTTAAGGGCGACTCCAAAAGCAATCCATCTCTTTCGCGATTTGAGCCTTTCCTTGGGGAGGAATAGTGTTCCCAGGCGTTCCCCAGCCAAAATCCTTTTGATTACGTTTCTTATTCTGCCATCAGCGATGACCATGGCTATTCCTGAGGAACGGGCGATCTTAGCCGCCCGGAGTTTAGTCACCATTCCTCCCGTTCCCCTTAGGGTTCCCGGGCCAGAGGCCATCCTTTCCAACTGGGGAGTGATCTCGGTTACCTCTTCTATGAACCCCGCCCCTCTTTTTTGGGGATCCGCGGTATATAATCCCTTGGTATCTGTTAGGATAATGAGTAGATCGGCCTCTACCTTACTGGCTACCAGGGCGGAGAGAGTATCGTTATCTCCAAACTTTATCTCATCTACTGCTACGCTATCGTTCTCGTTAACGATGGGGATGGCCTTATAATTCAAGAGGGTTAAAAGGGTATTGCGGGCATTAAGGTATCTCTCTCTATTTTGAATATCCTCAGAGGTTAATAAGATTTGAGCAACGAGGCAGCCTTTTTTCTTGAAGAGTCTCTCATATATTCCCATCAAGAGATTTTGACCAACGGCTGCCGCAGCCTGCTTTTGAGGGATGGAGGTCAGTCTCTTCAGATTTAACCTCTCCATTCCGCTGGCAATGGCACCAGAGGTGACCAGGATGATTTCTTTATTCTTCTTCTGGAGAGAGGCCAGCTGATCTACGATTTTCTCCATCATCTCCAGGTTCAATCTATTCTTTTTTGTTAGGAGGCTGGAACCTACCTTTACTACGATGCGTTTTACTTTTGAGAAGTCTCTCCTCATCTATTGCTCCCCCTGGTTGCAGTGAACATTGAACAAGTAAAAAGTAAAAAGTAGGAAGTAAGAAGTAAATTTGCATTTTGCCTTGCTAGTTTTATAAGCAAAGTGAATAAAAGAGACAACTTGCTTGGCTCATTTTTCAATTTTCATTGATTTTCCTGCTCCCCTTCTCCGTTTCTCCGATTCCCCGATTCTCCGTTTCCCTCTTTCTCAGTTTTTGCAGTTCCTCTGCTACCGTTTCCTTTAACTCTTCTGTTCCCTCGCCTGTAAGAGCAGAGATGGGGAATACTTTATATCCCTGACCCTCAACCTCCTTCTGGAATCGGGGGAAGTTCTTTCTAGCTTCTAGAAGATCTATCTTATTCGCCGCCACAATCTGAGGTCTCTCAAAGAGCAGGGGATCATGGGCCCTAAGCTCTTCATTTATTGTCCGGAAATTAAGGAGGGACAGGTTTTTCCCATAGCCGGTAAGGTCAACAATGTGGATGAGGAGCCTGGTTCTCTCTATATGACGCAGGAAGTCATGTCCTAATCCTTTTCCTTTATGGGCCCCTTCAATGATTCCCGGGATATCAGCCAGGACGAACTCTCTTTCTTTAGAGGAGACAACCCCCAGGTTGGGCGAGAGAGTGGTAAAAGGATAGGAGGCAATCTTGGGTCGGGCGCGGGTAAGGAAGGCTAAAAGGGTTGACTTTCCACTATTGGGATAGCCAACCAGTCCCACATCAGCAATTAGTTTTAACTCTAATTCTAACTCCTTCTCCTCGCCCGCCTGCCCCTCTTTTGCAAAGTGGGGGGCTGGGTCCAGGGAAGAAGCAAGGGAGGCATTTCCTTTCCCTCCCTTCCCTTCCTTAGCGATTAATATTTTTTGGCCCGGGTTTACCAGGTCAGCAATAAGTTCTCTGTTCTTCCTATTTCTTACTACTGTTCCCGGGGGAACCCTGATGATCAGGTCCCCTCCCTTCTTCCCGCTCTTTTTCTTTCCCTTACCATGGGCTCCATTCTTTGCTCTATAATGAGGGTGATAGCGAAGGTCGCTTAATGTCCTAAGCCCTTTATCTACCTCCAGGAAGATGCTTCCCCCCTTTCCCCCATCTCCTCCATCCGGGCCACCGCGGCGATGCTTCTGGCGGGCAAAGGCGATACAACCGTTCCCCCCATTGCCTGCCTTAACAAAAATGTTTGTCCGGTCAATGAACACAAGCACCTCGTTTTGCTCGGTGCGCTTATCGCTCGCTTCGCTTAAGCGCTCATTTCGCTTGTCGCTCGTCCCGATTTCATCAGGACTCTGTCGCTTATCGTTCTTAAGCGATCTGCGACCTGCGATTAGCGACTTGCGATTAGCAACCATCAACCTGCGATATGCGATACGCTATTTCAGTGGGTTATCTTAAGAGAAGGATAGACTGAGATTCTTTTCCTCTCCCCAGTTCTTTCAAAGGAGACGAAGCCATCTATCATGGCAAAAAGGGTATCATCCCTCCCCAGACCAACATTCAAACCCGGACGGAATCTCGTCCCTCTCTGTCTGACAATGATGGCCCCGGCTCTCACCTTCTGACCACAGGAGGTCTTGACCCCCAATCTTTGGGAAGCAGAATCCCTTCCGTTCCTTGAAGAACCCATTCCTTTCTTATGTGCCATTTTTCTCCTTCCTTAATCAAATAAATCCGAAATTCTAATATCGAAATTCTAAACAAATCCAAAATACAAAATTCAAATTTTCAAAACAGTTTCGGGTTTTGGTCATTAGAATTTAGATATTGTTTAGGATTTAGTGCTTCGGATTTAGGATTTAATCATTCTGGTTACTGGTTACTTTATAATTTCCTTGATGAGTAATGTGGTGTAATCCTGGCGATGTCCCGCCTTTCTTCGGTAGCCCTTTCTCCTCTTGAACTTACCAATGATTATCTTCTTCCCTCTCCCCTGCTCCTTGACCTCTGCAATAACCTTTGCTCCAGAGAGAAAGGGCCTTCCCACCAGGACCCTATCCTCATCCTTAATCAATAGAACTTCCTTCAGTTCTATTTTCTCTCCTACTTTGGAGTCTATCTTTTGCGTCCAGATAGTATCCCCAACCTCTACCTTATACTGGCTGGCCCCACTCTGAATTACGGCATACATTTTTCACTCCTATTTATTAGAAAAGTAAATCCCGTTAGAAATCTTTGATTTATTCATTGGAGAGGTGTTACGGTTTGCCCCGTTAGCTATTAAGCATCTAACAAGGAGAAGTGACTTTGAACCCCGCAGATATTATCCCATCAATGAAGACTTTTCTAATGGGGTAAATTTCAAATATTTAATATATCATAGATAAAGAAATTTGTCAACCCCGCCTTTGTTAAAATTCATTTTTGTTATTTTTTTGAATCTCACCCCGTCAATAAGTTACAGAATGAATATCCAAAGGTGCGAGATCAACTTTTTAATAGGTTTTTTCGTTCGATAACAAGCTTTAAGGTCTCCTCTTTGCTCAGATTTAAGAGGGCCCTTGCCACCTCCTGAGGTCTTACCTTTATCTTAAGAAGCATCTTTAAAATATTGCTGCTGATAAGGTCACTTAGTTCTAATTTCAGGATTAATGGTCGAATGTCGATCTCCTTTATTCCCTTTTTCGTCTCCCTCTTGATAATGAACTCTCTCTGGGCTAAGAATTCCAGGATCCTGGATCCTGGATCCTGGATCTTATTTAAAGGGACCTTTACTTCATACTCGGCACAATCAAAGGTAGCCATTAAGGATTTGCTCTTGAGGGGAATGCTCTCTGCCTCTTTAACTCTCAAGCCAGAAGGAAGTTCTTCATTCAATCGCGCCTTAAGTTTTTCAGGGTTGATGAAGTCAGAAAATTCTATATCAGCATACTCACCCTGACTTGTCAATCCCAAAGGAAGCGGGGGGCTGAAGCTAATCTTCTCTCTGGGTACAAAGCCGCAAGTTGTGGCAACAGGTAGCCTGGCCCTCCTCATAGTCCGGGTGAAGACTCGCACCAGATCGAGATGGGAGATGTATTTTATTTCCTCTCCTTTAGTAAATTTAATACGAATTCTCTGTTTACCAGTTTGCCAGTTTGCCGGTTTGCCAGTTTGCCGGTTTGCCGGTTTACCGGTTTGCCGGTTTGCCGGTTGATCAGTTTTTGACTGGTTAACTGGGTAATTGGGTAACTGGGTAACTGATCTGGTGGCTTTCTTATCCTCTTCTACTAGAAATTCTTTACTCATGCCGATATCGATATGGTCCCAAGGGAGAAGTTCCTCATAATCCCTCTTTCTAATAGCATAGAAGGAGGGATCGATATTGCATTCGACAAAGGCCTCCTGCCAGAGAGGGAATTTAAACTCCTCTCTCCAGCTATCAAACCTACATCCTTTTTTATAAGCATTTAATAGAACCTCTCCTAAGCGCCTATCACCTCTTGAAAAAACAGCCTCTAAGAAGCTGGCCTCTGGATTGTGGGCCCGCACCTCAATCCTTCTGGGAATACTTCTCTTTAAATATGAGATCTTTTCTTTCAATTCAAAAAGTTCAACCTGCCCCCTCCACTGAAAAGGGGTGTGGGGTTTGGGAACAAAGGGAGCTAAGGAAAGGCTCACCCGAGAGGGGTGTCTCCTCTTTACCTCTTTGGCTAACTCAACAATGGCCTGGACATCCTCCTCTTTCTCTCCCGGAAGACCAAGCATAAAGTAAAGTTTTAGCGGCCGACGGAAGGAAGCAATCCTTTCCACCGTCTTCAAGAACTCTTCTCTCTTCCAGACTTTATTAATTACTTTTCTCAAAGGTTCCTGTGCCGCCTCTGGCGCCAAGGTAATCGAACCCCTCTTCAGTTCCCCTTCTAAAGGCAGAGGAAAGGTATCCACTCGAGAAGATGGCAGGGAGAGAGAAATCCTAAAAGGGGCCAGCCTCCCCTTTAAAGAAAGGATGAGTTCGGTAAGTTCTCGATAGTCTCCAACATTTAAAGAGGAGAGGGAGAGCTCCTCATAGCCTGTAGCCTGGACGGCTTCAGTCGCCAAAGAAAGGAGAGAGTCGATACTCCTCTCTCTCGGTGGCCGATAGATGATACCCGCCTGGCAGAACCTGCATCCCCGACCACATCCCCTTCTAACCTCCAGGACAATGCGATCGTGAATGATGCTCAAGAAAGGGAGAATGAATTTAGCGGGATAGTAGGCCTCATTTAAGCTGGGGGCAACCCTTCTTTTAATCCTCTCCGGAATACCACTTCTTATGGGCTTCACGGCCTTATAGGTTCCATCTGGATAGTAAGAGACCTCATAGAGAGAAGGAACATAGACTCCGGAGACCCCGGCCAACTTGATTAAGAGTTCTTCCTTACTCCCTCCTTCCTTTTTATGATCGATTAAAACCTGGGCAATCTCCAGGATCACCTCTTCCCCTTCTCCAATGACGAAACAATCTATAAAGTCGGCCAGGGGCTCCGGGTTATAGGCCCCTGGACCACCAGCCAGGATCAAAGGAAAGGACCCTCTCCTTTCTTTACTCTTTAGGGGAATGCCGGCCAGATCGAGCATACTTAAGATATTAGTATAAGTCAGCTCATGCTGTAGGGAGAAACCGATAAGATCAAAACTTTTAAGTGGGGTATGGGATTCCAGACTGAAAAGAGGAACATTTTCCTTTTTCATTATTTCCTGGGCATCTATCCAGGGGGCATAGACTCTCTCTGCCAGGATATTGTCCTGGCCATTTAATATGTGATATAGGATCTTCAGTCCCAGATGGGACATCCCCACCTCATAAGTATCGGGAAAGGCTAAAGCGACCTTAAGGTCTACCTTATTATGGTCTTTATGAATACTATTTATCTCATTCCCCAAATACCTGGCGGGCCTTGAGATCAGGGGAAGCATCCCTTTTATCTTTTCCTCTAAAAAAACCATACTTTCTCCAACTAAAGGGGGTGAAGGGGTTAAGAGGGTTGAACGGCTTACCCCCTTAACTCCCTTACCCCTCTTGTCCCTCACCTTTTTTTATTCGCGATAATTCGCGTTCTGTTTATTTCGCTTTCTGCTTTCCAGATTCGCGATAATTCGCGTTTTTAGAACATAAATCTACGCATACGTATATTGAGCAAGAAGCCGATGGAAACGAGGCTCATCACTAAGTGGCTCCCTCCATAGCTCAAGAAAGGCAGGGGCAAGCCGGTAGCAGGCAGGATCCCGGTTGCCATGGCGATATTGATGATAATCTGGCTGGCCAGGATAGTAGCAATCCCTGCTGCCAAGAGAGATCCCAACCTATCCTTAGCATGACGGCTTATTTCAATGGCCCGGATGATGAGGAAGAGGTAAAGAAGAATGAGAAGAAGAGATCCCAAAAGTCCCCACTCCTCAGCAAAGGAGGAAAAGATGAAGTCGGTATGATGTCCGGGCAGGAAACTGGACTGGGTACTATTTAGGAATCCTTTTCCCAGGAGGCGGCCAGAGCCGATGGCGATCTTGGACTGAATGATATTGTAGCCCGCACCCAGGGGGTCCCTCGTTGGATTTAAGAAGGAGAGAATCCTCCTTTTCTGATAGCCGTGTAAGAAGAACCATCCTAAGGGAGAAGCAAGTAGAAAGAAAGCGATTAAAAGAAAAAGATGCTTTATCCTGGCACCAGCGAGATAGACCAGAACCAATCCCAAGGGCAGAAAGAGAAGGGCGGTTCCCAGATCAGGCTGGATAGCTATTAGAAAAAGGGGTAGGGCGACAATGGCCAGGGGGATGAGAAGATCTGCTTTTTCTTTTCGGCTCACCCCGTTAGAGGTCCCCGATAAAATCGGGGCATCCGACCCCGAAAGGGACGGATTACCTCTAACGGGACTCAGGTATCTGGCGAGGAGAAGGAAGGTTGCTGCCTTGGAAATTTCTGAGGGTTGGAAGGTTAAGGGGCCAATAGAGAGCCAGCGGCGGACGCCTAATACTGGGGGACTCAAAAAGAAGAGAAAGAAGAGAAGCAGGAGACTTCCCAGATAAAGGAAGGGAGCCCATCTCGCCCACTTATGATAATCTATGGAGAAGACGATCACCAAGGCAACCAGGCCCAGACCCAGAGAGGCAAGCTGCTTCAGGTGATAGGGAGTATCTAATGTCTTTGCTGTACTATAGATGGTCAGTATCCCTATTAAACATAAGAGCAGGGTAATAACCAGTAGTAACCAATCGAAGTTCTTTAAAAGCCTTCTATCGAACATTGCCACACTCCGTGTAGAGTAAAAAAGTAAGAAAGTAAGATAGTAAAAAAACAGGGGGAAATCCGAAGATAGAATGGCAAATGAATGACGAAATCCTTTTCTACTCTTCTACTTTCCTACTCTTCTTCTCTCCTACTTTACTATTGAAATAGGCCTCGAATATTCTCTTAGCGATGGGAGCAGCGGCCTTTCCTCCCATCCCTCCGTGTTCTACTAGGATGGCCAGGGCTATCTTCGGTTCTCTATAGGGAGCGAAGCCGATGAACCAGGCATGGTCCTCCCCTAAAGGATTTTCGGCAGTGCCTGTCTTCCCGGCTACCTCTATTCCCTCTATCTTCGCCCTCCATCCAGTGCCTGTCCGGCGGCCAGACGGACCCTTTTCATTGACCACACCGAAAAGAGATTCTCTCAAAAGGTCGAGATTCTTCTTTTTCAATATCACTTCCTTTATTAAGCGGGGCCTGGTCTCCCTTATCGTCTCCCCTTCTGGTGAAATGATTCTCTTTACCAGATAGGGGCGATAGAGCCTCCCTCCATTGGCGATGGCACCTATTAGATTTGCCATCTGCAAAGGGGTAACGAGTAGATATCCCTGGCCTATGGAGAGGTTGATGGTATCCCCGTCAAACCACTTTCTACTGAGGGATTCTTTCCTCCATCGGCGATGTGGCAAAAGTCCCTTCTTTTCCTCTACGAGATCGATTCCTGAAGCCTTTCCCAAGCCAAATTCTTTAGAGAAATCCACGATATTATCTACCCCGGTTTCGAGGCCTAATTGGTAGAAGTAGACATTGCAGGAATGGATGATGGCCTCTTTCAGATTCAGGGTCCCACACCCCTCTTCTTTCCAGCATTTAAAGACCCGATCCTTGAAGGGAAAGGTACCGGAGCAGAAGAAGCTCTTATCACGAGAGGCTATCCCTCTCTCTAAAGCGGCAATGGTAGTAATTACCTTGAAGGCCGAACCCGGGGGATACTCTCCCTGGATAGCCCTATTGGTTAAGGGATGTAGAGGATCACCTTTCAGGGAGAGCCATTTCTCTTGGGAGAGGGACCCGGCGAAGAGGTTGGGGTCATAGGCTGGAGCACTCACCAAACTCAGTATCTCCCCATTATTGGGGTCCAGGACTACAATGGCTCCTGGTCGCCCTTTCAGGGAATCCCAGGCCACTTGCTGTAACTGGCGATCGATGGTCAGCACCAGGTCATTCCCGGGAAGGGGTTCCTTGTGGCCCATTGTTCCCACCCTCTGGCCCCGATTGTTCACCCTAATCTGCCAGCCTCCATCCTCTCCCTTTAGATATTCGTCATAGACCCTTTCCACTCCATCCCTTCCTACTCTATCACCTAAACGGTAGCCCCTACCCCTTAAGGCTTGAAGTTGGTCCTTGTCAATCTCTCCTAAGTACCCCAAAACAGGAGCTAAGAGTTCTTCATCTGGATAGTAACGCCGGGGCTGAACCTGGAGATCGACGCCCGCCAGTGAGAGTTTTCTCTCCAGGATCTTAGTGGCGGTCTTTAGATCAACATCCTCTTTCAGGGGAATATTATTGAAGGGACTCTGGGACTCTTCAATAGTCTGGTAGATCCTTTCTTCCTTTACCCCGATGATAGGGCTTATCTCTTTGACGGTTTCGGCCAGATCCTCTTGGCTTAGGTTCCAGGGATAGATGGTAATAGAGAAAGAGGGACGGCTCCGGGCCAGAATCTCCCCTTTTCGGTCATAGATAATCCCTCTCGGAGCGCGAGAAGGAAGGAGACGGATACTATTATTCCGGGCTAAGAAGAGATATTTTTCACCTTGAATAATCTCCAGGACCCAGAGCCTTCCCAATAGGACGAGGAAAGAGAGAGATATAAGAACGGTAAGGATTAAGAGCCTTTTTCGAAATTCCTTCTTTCCATAAGACATATTACTGACCCTTACCCCATCTCTCTTGGAGGGACGAGGTTTAGCTTCTTAAAGGTATAGAAAAGGAGGGGAGTAAGAAGAGCGGTATAGAGAGAGGCGGGAAGGATGATGTAACGAAGGGAGTAAGAGAGGGGAGGGGCAAGATGAAATGAGGAAAGGAGAATAAAGAGAATCATCCCCTCCAGGAGCATGCCTATAAACAGGAGGAACCCCTGGGTGAGGGGGGTTTCGAAATATAGAAGGGGGGCAACCACTCCTGCTAAAAATCCAAGAATCGTCTTAGAAAGAGCATTGGTCCCCAATGGAACCGGAGAGAAGGTGTCCAAAAGAATACCGGCCAAGAAACCGCACCAGGCCCCAGAGAGTGGTCCTTTATAGAGGCCGAAGAAGATGACCAGTATGAGAAGAAGGTCGGGCTTAACTCCCAGGATGCTCAAGCGGTTTAAGGATGTAGCCTGAAAGATAAGTAGAAAGAGAAAAAGAAAGAAAAGGAGGATGAGGGGGGCTACTCTCTTCTTGTTCATTGAGTCTTGAGGATCAAGACCTCCTCTAATCTGCTCAGGTTCACCTCTGGCGTAACGATTATCTCCAAGAAGAGGTCCTGAGGATGAGGGGGCTCTATCTTTCTTATTTTTCCTATGACCAGACCTTTGGGGAAGAGTCCGCCCTCTAAACCTGAGGTAATAAGCAGATCTCCCTCCCTGACATCTGCCTCCAGGGAGAGGTACTTTAAAATCAGGTCTCTCTTCCTTCCCTGGATCACCCCCTGAACTCGGGACCTCTCTATGAGAACACCAACCTCGCTCTCCTGGTCAGTAATGAGCAGGACCTGAGAGGAATTCCGATGGACTTTATTCACCCTTCCCACCAGGCCCTCTGGAGTAATTACTATGAAATTCTCTTCTACCCCTACTCCCCTTCCCTTATTGAGAAGGATGGTGTTGAACCAGTTAGTGGGCTCCCGACCAATGACCAAAGCGGTAATGCTTTGGTGGGTGAGCCTCTCTTTTAATTTAAGGAGCCTCTTCAGACGTTCATTTTCCCTCTCGAGCTCCAAAAGGAACCTCTCTTTCCTCTGGGATAAGATCCCCCTGGGATGAGATGTGGTCTTGGCCAGGACCCTTGCTGGCAGATAGATGACAGCGGTCAGACCCTCCTCTAATTTGGAGCCCTTTCTTTTAGAGAATAAAAAAAAGAGGGATATTAAAATGAGCAAGACTAAAACGAAAACTTTCTTCTTCATCATAGATTGAATGGGGGTTAAAAGAGGTAAGGGGGGTAAGGGGGTAAACCCTCTCAACCCTTTCAACCCTCTTTACCCTTTCTAACCCTTTTCACCCTTGTGTTTCAGTAGCGGCGATGGGCAGGGGCAAGAACCATCTTTAGGGTATCCAGTTCATCCAGGACCTTGCCCGTTCCCAAAACAACCGTAGATAAGGGATCTTCATCGAGATTAACGGGAAGCCCGGTCTCCTCAGAGAGTAGTCTATCCATCCCCCGAAGCATGGCTCCCCCGCCTGCCATCATAATTCCTCTCTCCATAATGTCTGCGGATAGTTCTGGTGGAGTGCGTTCCAAGGTACTCTTCACCGCCTCCACAATGACCCCTAAAGGTTCTTGTATGGCTTTCCTTATCTCCTGGGAGGTAATGGTTACTGTCTTCGGCAAACCCGCTACCAGGTCTCTTCCCTTCACCTCCAGGGTGAGTTCCTCTTTTAAGGAGTAGGCGCTCCCAATCCTTATCTTAATCTCCTCTGCGGTATGCTCCCCAACAGCCAGGTTATAGGTCTTCTTAAGATAGGCTATGATGGCCTCATCCATCTCATTCCCGGCCACCCTAATCGAGCGATGACAGACGATCCCTCCCAATGAGATTACCGCTACCTCACAGGTCCCCCCACCGATATCTACGATCATATTTCCCGCAGGTTCGGCAACGGGAAGTCCAGCTCCGATGGCGGCCGCCATGGGCTCTTCTATTAAGTAAACCTCCCTGGCACCTGCTGCCTGGGCCGATTCCCTCACCGCCCTCTTCTCCACTCCCGTTATTCCTAAGGGAACACAGACGATGATCCTGGGTCTCACCAATGCCCTTCTCTTGTGGGCCTTGGTGATGAAGTAGCGCAGCATCTGCTCTGTAATCTCGAAGTCCGCAATAACCCCATCCC
>DRGV01000069.1 GCA_011049955.1 bacterium | reverse complement strand
GTGGTAAAGGATATGAGGAAGGGAGATAGTGTTTCGGTCAATGGGGTATGCCTGACGGTTAGCCAGTTAGCCAGTTTGCCAGTTAGCCAGTTTAAAATGGATGTTGGGGCAGAGACGTTGAGAAAAACAAATTTGGGGAGCCTGAGGATTGGGGAGAAGGTGAATTTAGAGAGAGCCTTAAAGGCGGGTGAGAGGCTGGGAGGCCATTTTGTTACCGGACATATTGATGGTGTAGGAATTATTAAGAAGAAGGCTAAGGAAGGGGAGACTTTTCTTTTTGAGATCGAGGCTCCAGATGAGATTATGGACTACGTTATCCCTAAGGGATCCATCACAGTAGATGGAATAAGTCTAACCGTCGTTGACTTTAGCCCGCCCCGCTTCGCGGAGCGAGGCCAAGGTAAAAATAGATTCAGCGTCTCTATCATTCCCCATACCTTAGAAATAACTACTCTGGGATTAAAAAAAGCAGGAAATAAGGTCAATCTCGAAGCAGATATACTCTGTAAATATGTTTCCAAAGTATTGGCAACCAAAAAAGGAGGCATTACCCAGGACTTCTTAAAGAAATATGGTTATTGATAAAGGAGACGAAAATGGGTTTTGATACCATGGAAAAGACAATAAGAGAGATTAAAAGGGGAAAGATGGTCATCGTCTTAGATGATGAAAGTAGGGAGAATGAAGGGGATCTTGTTATAGCGGCAGAGAAGGTGACTCCCAGAGTAATTAACTTCATGACAAAGTATGGCCGGGGATTGATCTGTCTCTCCATCATTGGAAAAAGGTTGGAGGAACTCAATATCTCATTGATGGAGCCAGAGAATACCAGTCTCTTGGGAACAGCCTTCACAGTATCCATAGATGCCAAGAAGGGAACGACCACTGGCATCTCTGCCCACGACCGAGCACTAACCATAAGAACAGTCTTGAAGCCTGAAACAAAAGGTAGCGATCTTGCTCGACCAGGCCATGTCCTTCCTCTGCGTTATAGGGAGGGAGGAGTTTTAACCAGAGCCGGTCATACCGAGGCGGCAGTAGACCTGGCAAGATTAGCGGGATTATATCCTGCAGGGGTAATCTGCGAGATCCTGGCTTCCGATGGAACCATGGCCCGATTACCGGAACTAAGAAGACTTTCTAAGAAACATAACCTGAAGATTATTACTATCGCAGATCTAATTAAGTGTCGTCGACGAAAAGAGAAATTGGTGAAAAGGATTGTTGATTTCAAACTACCCACTCAGTATGGGGATTTCAAGGGGATATTATATGAGAGCATCCTGGATAAGGAGCATCACATCGCCCTGGTTATGGGAGATATTAAAAAGAAAAAGAATGTCTTGATTCGAGTTCACTCCCGATGCCTAATGGGCGATGTCTTTAAATCCCTGAGATGCGACTGTGGGGCGCAGCTTAAGGCAGCGTTGAAGGCCATAGCGAAAGAAAAGTGTGGAGTACTACTCTACATGCATCAGGAGGGGAGGGGGATTGGTTTAATGAATAAATTAAAAGCCTATCGCCTGCAGGATGAGGGAAAGGATACTATAGAGGCGAATATTGAGCTGGGATTCAAGCCAGACTTACGGGACTATGGAATCGGAGCCCAGATCTTAGTGGACTTGGGATTGAAGAGTATTAGACTTTTAACTAATAATCCGAGAAAGATCGTGGGCCTGGAGGGATATGGATTGAAAGTAATAAAAAGAGTCCCCATCGAAATTCCAGCAACGAGGATGAGTAGGAGGTATCTAAAGACAAAGAAAGAGAAGTTAGGCCATATCCTCAAACTGAATGAATAAGCAAATGGGAAAGTGAGCAGGTGGGAAAGTGGGCAGGTGAGCAGAACAGCTATCGAGAAATCAAGCTATCGAGCCATCAAGAACCAGGATCAAGGATCTAGGATCTAGGATCTGTGTAAATCTGTGTTAGTTAAAAGGAGGTGAAAGAAATGACAAGAACCTATGAAGGAAAAGTCTTGGCAAAAGGAAAGAAGTTTGGTATAGTAGTGGCCAGGTTCAATGAGTTCGTTAGCGAGCGACTCTTGGAAGGAGCGCTGGATGGCCTCTTGCGCCACGGTGCAGACGAGAAGGATATTACTGTGGTTAGAGTTCCGGGCTCCTTTGAGATTCCCTATGCTGCGAACAGATTGGCCAAGAGTAAGAAGTTTGACGCCGTAATCTGCTTAGGGGCCATTATCCGAGGAACTACCCCTCATTTTGACTACGTGGCCAGCGAGGTAGCGAAAGGAGTGGCTTCTATTAGCCTTTCTACCGGTGTTCCTACTATCTTTGGAGTAGTTACCGCAGATTCCCTAGAGCAGGCCATTGAGAGGGCCGGAACAAAGGAAGGGAATAGAGGACGGGATGCAGCCATTAGTGCCATTGAGATGGCGGACCTCTTTGTTCAATTGAAGAAATGAGTAGTTCGGAGCACGGCCTTCGGCCTTGGGTTCGGTGTTCGGTGTATTTTTTTCCGAACTCCTAGCTATTAGGTCAAAGACCTGATCTGTCTCCGAACTTCGAACACATAACTCCGAACTATATGTACAGGAGAGATTGATGGGTAGACGCCGAAGAGCCCGAGAGCTGGCTTTGCAGATTCTCTTCCAGCTGGATAGTGGTCAGGAGAATCTGGAAGAGGTCTTGGAGACTTTTTGGGCCCTTCATCGACATCCGGGAGAGATAAAAGAATTCGCCAATAGAATAGTAAATGGCACCCGGAAGAATCTCAAAGCCATTGATCAAAAGATAGCTCGCTATGCTGAACACTGGGAGATTAAGCGCATGCCTACTGTGGATAGGAATATCCTGCGTCTGGCAGCCTACGAGCTTCTCTATTGCCCGGATATCCCCATCAAGGTAAGTCTAAATGAAGCAGTAGAATTAGCCAAAAAGTTCTCCACAGAGAAGTCCGGCCAATTCGTCAATGCTCTTCTCGATAGAATAGCCCACGAGAAAAATGAGAAAGTGAGCAGGCGAGAAAGGGAGAAACGGCGAATTTCTAATTACTAATTTCTAATTTCTAACAAAATGTCCAATTCTTAAATGTCAAATGTCCAATCCAGATCATTGGAAATTGGGTATTGAATATTGGAAATTTTCTATAAGGAAATATTATGCTTGAGAAATACGTCGATCTTCACATCCATACCACTATTTCGGATGGAGTACTTACTCCTGGAGAGGTGGCAGAGTATGCTCACAAAGAGGGATTGCCAGCAATTGCAATAACAGACCACGATGTTACAGACGGAATTGAAATAGCAATGGAGGCAGCTTCCAAATATGGATTAGAAGTAGTAGCCGGGGTGGAACTCTCCAGCGAGTACAACAGTAAGGAAGTTCATATCCTGGGCTACTATATGGATTGTAAGAATGAAGAATTCCAGAAGAAATTAGCCCTTTTCAGAAAAGCGAGATACGAAAGGGCGAAGGAGATGGTTGAAAGACTAAAGAATTTAGGAATGAAAATCGATTTTGAGAGAGTAAAAGAGATTGCTGGAAAGGGCTCCATCGGTAAACCTCATATTGCCCAGGCTTTGGTGGAGAAGGGATACGCCTCCAATATTCCTGAGGGCGCCTGGAGGCATTTGGGGAGTGGAGGCCCAGTCTCTGTTCCTAAGTATAAGTTAAGGCCTTCTGAGGCCATAGATATCATCTTGAAAGCAGGGGGCATCCCGGTTCTTGCCCATCCCGCAGGAACCAAGGTTGATGAGCTCATCCCTCAATTGGTAAAGAATGGTCTTATGGGCCTGGAAACCTATGATGCCATAAATCCTCCTTCTGTTACTCGTTACTACATAACTCTTGCCAAGAAGTATGGTCTCTTGGTAACTGGGGGGAGCGACTGTCACGGAAAGGTCAAGGGAGAGACGCGCATTGGTAGACTAAAGGCCCCCTATGAGATCGTAGAAAGACTGAAGGAAGCCAAGCGTAATTTAAAGCGTTAATGCGTTCATGCGAAATGCGTTGATGCGAGTCGCAAGTTGCGAGTTACGGGTAACGGGTTACGAGATGGATTAGTTAAAAGGTTAAATTGTTAAATGGTTAAATGTTTTTAATTTAACCGATTACCAGTTACCATTTAACTGATTTTTGACCAATTGCCAGTTATCATTTAACCAAAAATTAACCAGTTACCGATTACCAATTACTGATCACTGTTCACCGACTTAGGACTTTAGACATTGGACTGGTAAACAATGAGCACCACTTTAATTTTGATAAGGCACGGAGAAACATCCTACAACCGGGATAGAAGGTATCAGGGGTATAGGGATACGTCTCTGACAAGGAAGGGAAAGAGGCAGACGAGAGAGACCGCCTTAAGGTTAAGAAACGAGCCCTTAGATGCTATTTACTCTAGTGACTTAAAAAGGACAAGATACATGGCAGAGATTATAAATAGTTATCACTCCTTAAAGATAAACATTCTTCCTGAGTTAAGAGAGATCGACTTCGGTGATTGGGAAGGCAAGACATATAATGAAATTCAAAGGGAATGGAAAGGGCTTCTCAGTGGGTGGGAGAAAGAACCTTCTAAAATTAAGATCCCTAATGGAGAGAGCATCCAGGAGTTAGCAAAACGCACCAGAACTATAATAAAGAAAATTATTAGCGCTCATTCCAATCAAAAGGTGGCCATTATTACTCACGGAGGGCCGATTCGCATTATCCTCATGGATGCCTTAGGTCTGGGGGCCGACAATTGGTGGAAGACGATTACCAGTAACGGTGGGATCTCCATTATCGAGTATCAGAGTAAGAGAGCAGAGGTTTTGTTCCAGAATGATACCTCCCATTTAAAAAATTTTTAAAAAAGGATGCAAACGGATTATGACAGCGCGTTCCACCTACCCTGTCTAATAAAGACGCGCTGGAATAACAAAGTTCTTCGCGAAGCGAAGGCGTCTTTATTATAACGGATGTAGATAAAAAACTCCTTGGCGATTACCTGAAAAATTTGACAAACGTGAAATAATAGTACCCCAGTTCAATAAGGAAGTGCAACACTTAGTGGTTGAATTCGCTGTAACATAAAATGAGATTTCTGAAAAAGTCAGAAATCAGGGTAATCGGCAGGCTCGGAATTTTTTTCAGAGACCTCAAATTAAACTTGACAATCAACCGACTCTGTGATAAAT
>DRGV01000068.1 GCA_011049955.1 bacterium | reverse complement strand
TTTTGCAAAGCCCTCAAAAAGGAGGGATGAAATATGGATATTCGAGCCAAGGCTCTGGAGTGGTTAGAGAAGAACGCTATTCCTATGGGGGGGAGGCTATTGGCCGTTTTGGCCATTCTGCTTATTGGATATATAATCGCTCAAATAGCGGTGAAAATTATTCGAGGGGCTCTAAAGCGCTCGCGAGTGAAAGACAATGTCTTACTCATCAAATTTACCTTAGGGGGTATCAAGTGGACCATTATGATCTTTGTTCTTATCACCGCCCTTGCGCGACTGGAGATTAATGTCGGAGCCCTGATAGCTGGAGTAGGAGTAGCGGGCTTTGTCATTGGTTTCGCCCTAAAAGACGTCTTGGCCAGCTTTGCCAGTGGAGTCTTACTCATTATACGCCAGCCATTCAAGGTGGGGAACTTCGTTCAGGCTGGGGGAGAGAAAGGATTTATTGAGGAACTCAATGTCTTCTCCACTATTTTAAGAACTCCGGATAATAAGGTAATCGTCCTTCCCAACTCTAAGGTTTGGGGGGATACCATCATAAACTATGCGGGATATGAAACGAGAAGGATGGAACTCAAGGTAGGCATTAGCTACTCTTCTAATATGGATAAGGCCATAGCAGTAGTGAAGAATATTATAAAAAAGGATAAGCGTATATTGAAAGAGCCGAAACCTTTCGTTGGGGTTACTGGATTGGGAGATTCCAGTGTTAATCTCGTCGTCAGGCCCTGGGTAAAATTGGCAGATTATTGGAATGTCTACTTCGATCTAACCAAAAAGGTTAAAGAAGAGTTTGATAAATCGGGAATAGAGATACCCTTTCCCCAAAGAGTAATCCATATAAGAAAAGATTTCTGATTTCTCAGAAATCTTTGATTACAGAGATGAAAACCAAGATTACGGTGATAAGTAATGTTAAAAGTACGGAACTCTAATCTCATTGGCGATTATATCATCATAATCGTTAGTCTAAATCATCGTAATCAGAAGGCTCTGAAGATTTTTTCAGAGACTTCGAAAAAGGAGTAGTCATGGCTACCATCCTCTTAATTCTTCCGCTAATCGTGGTCATTGCCTTCTCTGCCATAATAGTTAGGATTGCTACCATTGCCCTCAAGATGACGGGGCTGGATGAGAAGAGGGCCCGTTTCCAGGCCCTTTCAGCCTTCACGGGAACGGGCTTCACTACCCGGGATTCGGAGATGATCGTAGGCCATGAGCAGAGAAGGCGCATCATCATGACCTTGATGATTTTGGGGAATGCGGGACTAATTACGGTAGTAGCCACTTTAATCCTCTCCTTTGCCAGAGGGGGCCTCTCTCCCGCCCCCATTAAGTTGATCCTTCTGGGTTTGGCCATCTACTTCATCTATCGTCTTGCTTCCCATAAGGGATTGACCAGAAGGTTTACCAAGGGAATTGAGAAACGGCTGGCAAGAAGTACCATCTTTGTAAAGAAACCCATAGAAGAGACCCTGCGTTTAGCGAAAGGATATGGAGTGGCGGAGATCAGTCTTAAAGAGGGCTCCCCTCATATCGGCCTTACTCTGAGTGAGACAGATTTCAAGAAGAGGGGAATCATAATCTTGGCCATCGAGAGGGGAAAGGATGTCATTCATACTCCAAAGGGTGGAGATAAGCTCTGTGTGGATGATACGCTGATCTGTTATGGCAAATTACCCGAGATTAAAAAAATAGCGAAAATAATGACGAAAAAAGACCTCTGACTTGTTAGGTGTAATAAAGGAAAAAGAGAAGTGTGTAATGAAGGAAAAAGGGGGAGAGTGAGCAAATGACGAAGCCCGAAACCAGAATGACGAATCAATACCCAATGATTAAATGTCCAAATGCCCAAACAAAAGAATTTTTAGGCATTAAGTCATTGAGACATTTTTTCGGATTTCGGGTTTCGGATTTTAAGTATATTGCTTGGGATTTGTGATTTCCCCCTTTTTCCCTATTTTCCATTTTCCCTTACTTACACTAATTAGAAATTGGATATTAGTAAGATGAAGAGACCTGTAGTACTAATCATATTGGATGGCTGGGGGATTGCTCCCCCGGGTCCAGGAAATTACATTTCTCAGGCGGAAACCCCCAACTTCGATAAACTTGTTAAGAAATACCCTAACACGGAGAATGAGGCGGCCGGAAATGCAGTTGGCCTGCCTAAAGATGCCCAGGGTAATTCAGAAGTAGGTCATCTTCACATGGGTGCTGGCCGGATAGTGTGGCAGATGTATGAAAGAATAAACAGGAGCATAGGGAATAGCTCTTTCTACAAAAACAGAATATTGTTGAAGGCGATAAAACACGTGAAGCAGAAGGGGACATTGCACTTAATGGGTCTTTGCTCTGATGGGGGGGTGCACACTCATATGGACCACCTCATAGCGCTTTTAAAGATGATAAAAAAGGAAGGATTAAAGAAGGTTGCTATACATTTCTTTGCCGACGGGAGAGATGTAGCGGAAAAGTCGGCCCTGAGGTATGTGAAGATAATTGAGAGCGCTTGCAGAGAAATAGGCATTGGAAGGATAGTTTCCCTGGTGGGAAGATACTACTCCATGGACCGGGACAAGAACTGGAAAAGAACAAGGACGGCTTACGACATGCTCACAGGTGGTAAGGGCTTTATGGCCCGCAGCGCCAGCGCAGCGGTTAAGAAGGCATATAAAAGAGGGGACAAGACCGACTATTACATTCAGCCCACGGTCATAGAAAAGCCTGTTTTGATAAAAAGTGGGGATTCCGTAATATTTTTCAATTTCAGGACCGACAGACCGCGGCAGCTAACAAAAGCTTTCATAGAGAAAGGTTTCAAAAAGTTCAAAAGAGAACACATCCCGAAGATACTTTATACTACCATGATTGAATACGACAAGAGATTCAAATGCCCGTTTGCTTTCTCGGAAGAAAAGGTTAAAAACAATCTCGGCCAGATTCTGGCAAAAGCAGGTATGAAACAGTTAAGAATAGCCGAGACCGAGAAGTATGCCCATGTGACGTATTTTTTCAATTCACAGGTAGAGAAACCTAACAAAGGAGAGGATAAATTAATGATACCATCCTCGAAGGTCTCCTCTTACGACCAGAAACCCGAGATGAGTGCCTATGGCATCGTGGAGAAACTGATAGAGAAGATTTCCGAAAAGAAGTACGACTTCATTCTGGCCAACTTCGCCAACTGCGACCTCGTAGGACACTCCGCTGTAAAGAATGCCATAATAAAATGTGTGGAGATAGTGGATGATTGTGCGGGAAAGACAGTTGAGGCGGGACTTGACAATGGCTACACCGTAATAGTTACCGCAGATCATGGGAGTGCTGAGGACAAGCTATATCCGGACGGTAGGCCAAAGCCCGCCCATTCCTCTAACCCTGTTCCTTTCATGGTGGTAAGTAACGAACCGGGACAGGTGAAACTGGAGAAAGGTGGCCAGAAGGACGTGGCTCCTACCATACTCGAAATAATGGGTCTCAAAAAGCCTAAAGAGATGACTGGAGAATCATTAATAATAGACTAGGTAGATTGGTTGGACTGGTTGGATTGATAGTCCACCTAATATACTAATCCAACTAATTTCTTTGTTATTATGCCCAGGAGAAAGAGTGAAGAATAAGAAGATAGAAGAACTTATTGAGCAGGGGAAGTTCTACTTTCTCAATAGGCAGTATGACGAGGCCCTCTCAGAATTTCAGAAGGCATTAAGACTCGATCCGGAAAATGCCCGGATTTTATATAATCTAGGTGTTATCTATGAGAGCAAGGAGGATATTGAGATTGCTAAGACCCTTTACCTAAAGGCTTTAGAATTAGACCCCAAATTGAGCGAGGCCCAGAAGCACTTAGATAAGTTAGTGGGAACCTCGGAGGAAGATTAGGGGAGGTGAATATGGAAGACCTGAGAATATTGGTGGTCGATGATGAAGCAGTAATTCGCGACCTCCTCAAGCGGATATTAGAAACTAAAGGACATCAGGTAACAATGGTTAAGGATGGCTCAGAGGCCCTGGATAAGATAAAGGAAGAACCCTTCGATGTCATCTTCTTAGACATCGTCATGCCTGGCATAGGAGGCCTGAAGGCCTGCCAGACGATTGAGACAATTAATCCCGAAATCAAGATTGTTATGATGACCGGCTATGGAACAGAGGTGGAAGAGGAGATAGAGAAGGCCCTGAAGGCCGGAGCATATGAATGCCTCTACAAGCCCTTCACCATTCAGGAGCTACTGGATACTCTGGAGAAGGTATTAAAGAAATGAGCCCCGCACCTTTAAAGAAAGACAGAAAATGAATATGAAAAGGTACGGGGTAAAAGTCTATATTAAGACTTTCGGATGTCAGATGAATGTCTATGACTCTGAGATCATGGCGGGACTATTGTTGGTCAAGGGTTATGAAATTGCAGAGGATATGAATGAGGCAGACATCATCCTATTGAATACCTGTTCCATAAGAAAGAAGGCAGAGGATAAGGTCTATAGCCAATTGGGAGTCTTAAAAAAACTTAAAGAGAAAAATCCGGACCTTATCTTAGGAGTGGGAGGATGTATGGCCCAGAGAGAAGGGAAGGAAATATTTAAGAGAGTTTCTTCTGTCGATCTAATCTTTGGCACCCAGCAGATATGTAACCTGCCCACTATCTTGAATAAAGTAATGCAAGAAAGAAAAAAGGTCATGGTCATTGAAGAAGAAAGGATCGGCCCGGAAGAAGTTAAGGCCTATCGAAAAGACAAGGCAAAAGCATATGTTGCTATTATGCGGGGATGCAATAATCATTGTACCTATTGTGTGGTTCCTTCTGCTCGGGGAAGGCAGAGAAGTAGGATTTCAAAAGGAATTATTAGAGAGATAGAGAATCTGGCGAAAGAGGGATATAAGGAGGTAACTCTCTTGGGTCAGAATGTTACTGCCTATGGTAAGGACCTAGGAGGCATTGACTTTGCTGATTTATTAGAGAGGATAAATGAAATAGAAGGAATAGAGAAGATTAGATTCATTACTTCTCACCCCAAGGATATGAGCGATAGGTTGATAAGGACCTTGCCCCGACTTTCTAAAGTCTGTGAAGACCTACATCTTCCTGTTCAATCTGGTTCCAATAGAATCCTAAAGGATATGAATCGTGGCTATACCAGGGAAGCGTATCTGAAAATCATTGGAAAGATTCGTTCTCTCATCCCAAGGACAAGCGTTACTACAGACATCATCGTTGGCTTTCCTGGAGAAAGAGAGGAGGACTTCGTTGATACCCTAAGCCTGATGGAGGAAGTGAGGTTTGCCAGCGCCTATATGTTCAAGTACTCTTCTCGACCGGGTACCCCCACAGAAAGAATGTTAGATCAAATACCGGAAGAGACTAAACTTAAGAGACTACATAAAGTAATTGATTTACAAAGAGCAATTAGCAAGTAACAAGTAGCAAGTAACAATTGTTCATTGTTCAATGTTCATTGTAACTTGCCCGACGTAGTCGGGATAGAAAGGAGGTGAGTAGGGTGAAGAGAATAATATATTTGATCATCCTGATGCTGGTTGTCTTCTGGTTGGCCATCTTTGTTGCCGTTAACCTGCATGAGGTAGAAATCAAATGGTTTTTCGGTAAAACATGGGGGATGGCGCCTTTGATTGTCATTATTCTGGGCTCCATCCTTTTGGGAGCATTGCTTGCTGCTCTGACAGGAGGGATCAGCCAGGCAAAACTTCTCTCCCAGAATCGCAAACAGAAAAAAACGATAATGAGACTGGAAGAGGAACTGACTGCCTTAAGAAAATTACCGGTAGAAGAGTTGGAGAAGGAGATTAGAGAAGCGGAAGAGCCAGAATGTAGATAGCCCCTTAGAAGTCCTCTGATATTCACCCCGTTTAGACTCTAATTTACCAATTGGTAGAAAATAAATAATACATTTGGCATCGGTATCAAAACTATTAGAAAGGGTACTAATGATATTTGAGAGTCTAACGGGGTTTATCAGAACATCCGTCCCCTTCGAACTCGGATTACTTTTTACCCCCGTTAGAGATAATAGGCTATAAATAATGAATCACGGCTACTTAAGGTAACCTATCTTTTGCCTCGTTAGAAACCTCTTTAGAAGTCTACGAGATAGCAAAAGCTCTAACGGGGCAGGCGGGGTGAATGATTAGTAATGAAAAATATGAAAAGAGTTTTTATTCTCTTTCTAACTGTATTATTCCTGGTACTCATGGTATCCTTTCTTTGGGCTCAGGAGGAGCCCATTGAATACTTGAGAGGAATGAACCTCTATAGAGAGGGGAAGTATAAAGAGGCGAGAAAAGAGTTTAAGAAGTTCTTAAGCCTCTATCCCAGTAGTGCCCTTGCCCCCGAGGCCCTTTTTAGGATGGCGGAAGCAACAGAGGACTTTTGGAAGGCGACCCGGGAGTATCGGAACTTAACCCTCAGATATCCAGATAGCCCCTTTGTTCCTCAGGCACAATTCAGGATCGGCCAGTATTATTATCTAAGGGGGGATTATGAGCAGTCCTTAAAAGACTACCAGAAACTTTTAGAGGCTTACCCTGAAAGCTCCCATGCTCCTGTCGCACAATATTGGATAGGAAGCATGCTCCTCGCTCAGAAGAAGTATGGTGAAGCAAGGAAAGAGTTCGAAAAGGTTCTAAAGAATTATTTAGAGAGCAATTACCTCGATTGGGCTCAAGTAGGAATCGGAAACTCTTATACTAAAGAAAGAGATTATTCTCTTGCTATAATGGAATATCAAAAAGTCATTGAGAACTATCCAGAGAGCAATATTTTAAACCTTGTCTATTTTAATCTAGGAGAATGTTACCAAAGGGAGGGAAAGGAGAAGGAGGCCTTAGAAGTATATCAAAGACTGATTACCGAATGTCCGGATTCATTAGAGGCCATAGATGCTCAGAAGAAAATTAGTGCCC
>DRGV01000067.1 GCA_011049955.1 bacterium | reverse complement strand
GGAAAAATTACTGCTGAGGAAAAGAGGATTTATAAACGCCTTAGAAGAGGAAGGGAACAAAGTTGGGAGGTGGATGTAGAAAGCGAAGTCTCATTTGTTTTAACTGAAGCAACTGCTGAAGAGTATAAGGCCTGGAAAGAAGAAATAGCCAAAAGGAAGTTTAAGAAGCCTCTTCGTAAGACCGAGGCTTGGCGATATTACAAGGAAGGAGAAAATTACTATCAGGAAGGTAAGTATGATCAAGCCATTGCCAGTTTTAAGAAAACCTTAGAACAGAAGCCAGAGACCCCCTGGCTTATTGCCTGGATACATGTAGAGTTGGGCTGGGCTTATGATAAAAAAGGCCTAAAGAGGGAGGCTAAGAAGGAATACAAATACGTACTAAAATTTGCTGAAACTGTGAAAGAAAAAGATGAAAGGCTACTAAGAGCAATTCGTGCCGCTCAAAATAAACTTAAATGAAATATGTGAAATTTTTAGCTGAGAATAAAGGAGATCTCTGGAGATATATTTGGGAAGTTTGAAAGATAAAATCTTGTTAAAGAACATTATCCTCTATGCCCATCTGGGAGTGAAAGAAAAGGAGAGAGAAGTAAGACAGAAAATCTCCTTAGATGTAAAACTCTCTCTTGATTTAGAGAAAATTGCCCGAACAGATAATTTAGAGAAGACAGTAGATTATGAGAAGGTCTATGGTCTGATTAAAGAAAGGGTTGAGACAAAGAAATATCATCTCCTTGAGGTTTTAGCTCAAGATCTTGCTCGAGAGATCCTGAAGAATTTTAAGGTAGAAGAAGTATTAGTTCGGGCAAAGAAGCCCCAGGTGAAATTAGCCGGCCCCCTGGATTATGTGGCAGTAGAGATAACTAGGCGGGCGTAAGTAACAAATAACAATATCAAAAATGAAAAATGACAATGTAAAATGACAATGTAAAATGTAAAATTTTAATCTTTAATTTGTAATTTTAATACTTGGTTTTTAATATTTAATTTTCTTATCAACTTATTGCCTTATTAACTTATCAACGTATCAACTCATCAACGCATTAACTCGCGACCAGTGGGAGCGTAAGGTGGCTATTGTCTATATTGGCTTGGGTTCTAACTTGGAAAGAAAGAAAGCGAATATAAGAAGAACCATTAAGTTACTGAGTAAAAAGAAGGATATCAAGATACTGAAGGTCTCTTCATTATATGAGACAGAACCCGTGGGATATGTCAAACAGGACTGGTTTGTAAATGCCTGCTTAAAGGTAGAAACTAATCTCAGTCCTCGCCAACTATTGAATACTCTAAAAGATATTGAAAAGCAGTTAAAGAGAAAAAAAGCCTTTCTTAAGTGGGGACCGAGAACCATTGATTTGGATATCCTTCTCTATGACAATCTAAAGTTAAAGACAAAAGATTTAGTCATCCCTCATCCCGAATTACATAAGAGGGCATTCGTTCTCATTCCTTTAATGGAACTGGAACCAAACCTTATCCACCCCACAAAGAAAAAATCCATTTTAGAACTTTTAGTAAATTTAAAGAAGAGCAAGAAAGTAAGAAAACTAAATTTCTAATTTCTAACAAAACATTTCACACTTGGTTAAAGGGTTAGGGTTAGGTTGTTGGTTTGGTTGTTGGGTTAGGTAGTTGGTCTTTTTCACCTTACCCTGGCCTAACTACCATACCCACTACCTTACCTTAACCCAACCACCTTCCCCTTATTGGGAATTGGTAATTGGTAATTAAGTTCAGTAGGACTTCGTGCTTTGGATTTAGGGTTTTATCGAGTGGAGAAGCATCTTAAACAGGAAGAAAGAATGAAGAAAATTATCCCGCTTTTAGCGGCATTTTTTTTAATCATGGGGAGTTCGGTTCGGGCGGAAGAGTTCTCTCCCGTACTAACTACACTGGAGAATGAATTGAAAGTCATAACCTTAGAAGATCATAGCGCACCAATAGTCACTCTTATGGTCTGGTATAGGGTGGGCTCAAGGAACGAACATACGGGCGTTACTGGAATCTCCCACCTTTTAGAACATATGCTTTTCAAATCAACAAAAAATTTTAAAGGAGGTGAGATAGCAAAGGTCATTAAAAGGAATGGGGGCTATTTAAATGGATTTACTGGAGAGGATTATACCGGCTACTATGAGACCCTGGCCAGTGATCGCATTGAAATCGCTTTAAAGATTGAAGCAGATAGAATGGTTAATGGCATCCTGGATCCTGAGGAACAGAGACCAGAGATTACTGTGGTGAAATCGGAGTTAGAAGGGGGAGAGAATAACCCCCAATACCTACTCTATAGAGAGGTAAAGGCAACGAGCTACCTTTCCCATCCCTATGGCTGGCCAGTGATCGGATGGAAAGACGATGTCCTCAAGATAAAAAGGGAAGAGCTTTATAAGTACTACAAGACCTATTACCAACCGAATAATGCCACCTTAGTAATTGTGGGAGACTTTACGACCCCCCGGATGCTTGCTCTGGTAGAGAAGTACTTTGGAGATATCCCCAAGGGACCCCAGCCACCGGAAGTAGGGATAAGAGAACCTGAGCAGAGAGGGGAGAGGAGGGTGGTTGTCAGGCGAGAGGGGAATGCGCTCTATCTCCTGGCTGCCTACCATGTTCCAGAAATTGGCCATCCTGATATCTTCGCTTTGGACCTACTTTCCCAGATACTGAGTGGGGGCAAGAGCAGTAGATTATACCGGCGCCTGGTCCTGGGCAACTGGGCAACTGAGGTTGAGGCCTATTGTGATGAGAATGTCGATCCGGGGCTCTTCACTCTCTGGGCGACGGTAAGAGAAGGTCGGGACATAGAGAAAGTAGAAGAGGTCATCTTTAAAGAGATTGAGAGAGTAGCCGAGGAGGGAGTCACTCAGAAAGAGATGGATAGGGCCTGGCGCCAGATCGAGGCCTCTTATATCTTCTCTCGAGATAGCGTCTCTTCCCAGGCCAGGAAGTTAGGCTATTATGAGACCATCGCCTCTTATCACTACTATCTCAATTATTTAGAGAATATGAAAAAGGTTACCCTTCAGGATGTAGGGAGGGTGGCTAAGAAGTATCTCACCAGAGATAATAGAACCGTGGGCTGGTTCATTCCTACCAGGCCTAAAGGGGGTAAGGGGCCCGGGCCCTTCAGACCAAAGGAAGCCTACTATCAGGGAGAGAATCCCTCTTTCTCTCTTCCCACTCCAGACACCATGCCTAAAATCACCCGGGAGGTTCTAGATAATGGTCTGGTGGTGATTATTTTAGAAGATCATTCCAACCAGACCGTAGCTATAAGGGGAAGTCTGAAGGCCGGAGGAGTCCTCGACCCTCCAGAGTTAAAAGGTCTCTCCCGGGGGGTAGCGGGGATGCTGGAGCGGGGGACAAAGGATCGTTCTCTCTTAGAGATTGCAGATACCTTAGAATCCGTAGGAGCCAGGATATCCATCTCATCAGGAGTAGAGGCGGTCAACTTTTCTGCATCGTCCCTTTCCCGGGACTTGGCATCTATAATCGAAGTATTGGCTGACCTCCTCCAGAACCCGCGCTTCCCCAGGAGAGAGATAAAGAGGCTCAAGGGAATATATCGTACCCATCTCCTCCAACGTGAGGATAGCCCGGAGGAGAGAGGAAGCCTAAAGTTATATGAGCTATTATTTCCTGAGGGCCATCCCTACCATAGCCCCACTATCGAGGAGAGGCAAAGAACCATTGAGAAAGTTAAGAGAAAAGATCTAGTAAGATTTCACCAAGAATATTACGGCGGTGAGAAGGCTATTATGGTAATTGTTGGGGATCTAGATACTGAAGAAACTTTAGAACTTATTAAGAACTATTTTACTCACTGGAGGTCCAAAACTGGAGGAAGGGAAGTAGATATCCCAACAGTTCCTCTAGTTCCGGAGACCAGGGAAGAAATTATCCCCATGATGGATAAATCCCAGGTAAGCGTCCATCTAGGTCATACCTCATTCCTCACCAGGGACCATCCCGATTATTATGCTGCTCAGGTGGCAAATCATATCCTGGGAGGAGGATGGGTAAGCAGGCTCAATAATAGCCTTCGGGAAAAGGAGGGCCTGGTCTACTATGTCTATTCTAGATTCAGGGCCGGACTGGGAGCTGGCCCCTGGGTAGCCTCTTTCGGAGTAAATCCTAAGGATACTGAGAAAGCCATCAATCTTTTGAAGTACGAGATGGAGAGGATGAGAAGGGAAGGAGTCACCCAGGAGGAAGTAGACGATGCTATCAAATATATCACTGGATCCTATCCGCTGAGAATGGAAACCAATTGGGGTTTGGCAAGTGCCCTGCACTGGGCAGAGTACTATGATCTGGGACTTGACTATCCCTGGACCTTCCAGAGAAACTATACCTCCCTAACCTTAGAAGAGGTCACTAAAGCGGTCCGAAGATACCTCCATCCAGATGCTTTATTAACAGTAATTAGCGGGCCATACCAGAGGAAATAGTCCATGGGGAAAAGATTATTTATCCTATCTTTTTTGATTATTCTGATAGCTAACCCTGCTCGGGGAGCTACCTTGAAGATCGGGATGCAGGATGAACCCAAGACCTTAAACCCCTTCAAGGCCTCTGACGTCTGGAGCTGGAATGTGATTGGCTTCTTCTATGAAGGCCTGTATACCAGAAATCCAGTGACCTTTGAGATCATCCCCTGGCTGGCAGAGGGAGATCCAGAGTTTGACAAAAAGACGAATACCTGCATCGTCCATCTCAAGAAGGGTATAAGATGGGAGGATGGAACTCCCTTCACTGCCCAGGATGTAGTCTTCACTACTCAGGTCTTTCTTGACCTTAAAATTCCCAGATACATCTCTGACTGGGATTTTGTTAAAAAGGTTGAGGCCCTGGATGACTATACTCTTAAATTTTATCTGAAAGAGCCCTATGCCATCTTCTTCACCGGGACCCTGATGTCCCTCATCGTTCCTAAGCATATCTGGGAGCCGATAGTGAAAGAAGCAAAAAAGACCAAAAGCCCCCTGACTACTCTTCTAGAATATGAGGTCACCAGACCCATTGGTCTGGGGCCCTTCAGGTTCTCTAAATGGCACAAGGGAGCCTATGTTAAGTTAGTTAAAAACCCAGAATATTTTGCCTCTGGAAGGAAGATAAAGGGAAAGATAGTGGGTCCTTATATTGATGAGATCTTGTTCAAGATCTATGGGACTACAGATACTGCTATCCTGGCTTTAAAGAGGGAGAAGATCGACTATATCTGGTGGCCGATACAGCCTGGTTTTGTGAAAGATCTGGAGGGAAGCCCTGAGGTTAGGGTGACCAATAACCAGGAGAATGGGTTAAAATATTTAGCCTTCAATCTGAGAAGGGCTCCTTTCTCTGATATCAACTTTAGAAGAGCAGTGGCCTACCTGATTGATAAAGATTTCCTGGTGAGGAGGATTCTACAGAACTATGGGGAGAGGATGGATAATGTCGTCCCTCCAGGTAACAGGTTCTGGTTCAATCCCGATACCCCGAAGTACGGGAAGGGAATGAGCAGGCAGGAGAGGGTTAAAAAAGCAGTGGAGATATTGGAGAAGGGAGGCTATTCCTGGAAGAGGAGACCTAAGGTATTGGAGAGTGGTCGCATGGTAAAGGGGGAAGGATTAACCATGCCCGATGGAAAACCGGTCAAGCCCTTCACTATCCTTACTCCGCCTGCAGACTATGATCCCTTGCGGGCCATATCTGGACTACTTATTCAGGAGTGGTTGAGAGAGGCGGGCATTCCAGTGACCGCTGCTCCTACCTCCTTTGGGGACATTGTCAATAAGGTCAATACTGAGTGGAACTTCGATACCTATCTTCTTGGCTGGAGGTTATCCCTGGATCCCGATTACATGAGGACCTTCTTTCACTCCAAGGAGATCGTCCGGGATGGCTATAATAGCATGGGCTATTCCAATCCCGCCTTCGATAGACTGGCAGATAGGTCAGCTAAGGAATTGAATGAGGAAAAAAGAAGAAAATTGATCTTCGAGATGCAGGAATATATTATAAGAGAAGCCCCTTACATCCCATTGTATACTTCGACGTTAATAGAGGCCTATAGAAGGGATAGGTTCACTGGCTGGGTCAATCAGCTGGACGGCATAGGGAATGGCTGGTCCTTCTTATTTCTTAAACCAGTTAAAAAGGAGCAAGAATGAACCTGGGCAGATTCATTCTTAAGAGATTAGGACAGATAGTAATTACTCTCTTCATCATCATGACCTTTCTCTTCCTCCTATTCCGCATGATGCCCGGGGATCCCACCTCCATGATCCTGGATCCCAAAATGCCTCCTGAAGCCAAGGAACTCATAAGAAAAGAGTTTGGACTGGATAAACCCTTGATGGCCCAGTATCTCTATTACCTGAAGAATACCCTAACCGGAAACTTCGGCAGATCCTTCTACTATCCGGAAACGGTCTTAGAGATTGTCAAGAGGAAGCTCCCTCCCACCATCCTTCTATTCACTACTGCAGTAATCCTCTCCTATCTAATCGGTCTCCCCTTGGGAAAGAGCATCGCCTGGAGGAGGGGGAGCCGCTTTGAGATGGGAGCCACGGTCTTCGGCCTCTTCTTCTATACTGTCTTCATCCCCTGGTTTGGATTGATT
>DRGV01000066.1 GCA_011049955.1 bacterium | reverse complement strand
TTCAGTGATACTCTCTACAATATTCTCATTGTACTCTTTTAGATAGAATAACTGGTTCCTATAGCGAAGGCCGATTCCGGATATTTTTCCCACAATAAAGGCCACCAGGTTAAAAGAGACAACTTTTATCAAGAAGTCTCTGGTTAAGAAAGCTCCCCGTTCCCCAGTAACACTGACTAAGACAATGGCGTAGAGGATGCTTACGGTACCGGAGACTATCAAGCCCCCCTTTAGGCCATAATAGATTGCCCCGACCAGAATGGGGAGGTAATAAATGTAGAAGAAGAAGGCTCTCAGACCATAGCCCGTATATGTATAGAGGTACCAGGATAAGGCAATACAGACCAAGAGGGTCAGGATGACCATCATCCTCTTGAACTGCTCTTCTGGATAGAAGATACCCGGGACCGGTTTGGCCCTATTGGTTCTGGGACTCATCGAATATTCTCCCATGATATTTATCTTAAATAGGTTATCACATTTTTCTAAAGAAATCAAGCCAGAATTTTCTTCAGGAGTTGTCCAGTGTAGGATTCCTTTCTTCTGGCCACCTTCTCTGGGGTGCCAGAGGTAACAATAAAACCCCCTTCTTCCCCTCCTTCTGGCCCCAGATCGATGATGTAGTCGGCGGTCTTTATTACATCCGGGTGATGCTCAATGACCAGGACGGTATTCCCCATATCCACCAGTCGATTAAGAACATCTAATAATTTCTGAATATCGGCGAAGTGGAGTCCGGTGGTTGGCTCGTCCAGAATATAGAAGGTCTTGCCCGTGCTTCTCTTGGAAAGTTCGGTAGCCAACTTCACCCGCTGGGCTTCTCCACCACTTAGGGTAGTGGCGCTCTGGCCCAGTTTTATATATCCCAATCCCACATCGTATAAGGTCTGTAACTTGTGCTTGATCTTGGGGATGTTCTTGAAGAATTTCAAGGCCTCCTCAACGATCATATCCAATACCTCTGCGATACTCCTCCCCTTATACCTGATCTCCAGGGTTTCTCTATTGAACCTCTTCCCCTTACAGACCTCGCAGGAGACATAAACATCGGGCAGGAAGTGCATCTCGATCTTTATTATCCCGTCCCCCTGACAGGCCTCACATCTTCCTCCTTTCACATTGAAGCTGAACCTCCCTGGCCTATATCCCCTTATCTTAGATTCTGGAATCTGGGAGAATAGTTCCCGGATAGGAGTAAAGACTCCGGTATAGGTTGCTGAATTAGAACGCGGGGTCCTTCCAATGGGATCCTGAGTGATGATGATTACCTTATCAATATTCTCCAAGCCCTCTATTCGGTCATACTCTCCTGCCTTCTCCTTTGACTTATAGAACTTATTCGCCAGGGCACGATATAAGGTCTCGTCAACCAGGGTAGATTTCCCGCTTCCCGAGACTCCAGTGATACAGGTAAAGACTCCCAGGGGGATGGGAACTTTTATATTCTTTAGGTTATGCTCCCGGGCACCAATAATGGTTAGATACTTTCCTTTTACCGGCCGCCTTTTCTTTGGTATCTCAATCTTCAACTCTCCTTTAAGATATCTTCCGGTCAGGGACCTCTTACATCTCAAAATCTTCTCCAGCGGACCACTGACCACTACCTCTCCCCCATGCCTTCCGGCGCCGGGACCTAAATCTATAATGTGGTCTGCAAACCTTATGGTCGCCGCATCATGTTCTACCACCAGAACGGTATTCCCTAAGTCTCTTAAAGCCTTCAGAGTATTCAGTAGTCTCCTATTATCCCTCTGATGGAGGCCGATGCTCGGCTCATCCAAAATATATAATACTCCAACCAGTCCCGATCCTATCTGGGTGGCGAGCCTGGTCCTCTCTCCTTCACCACCAGATAGAGTCCCAGCCATCCTATCGATGGTGAGGTAATCCAGCCCCACATTGATTAAGAAGTTCAACCTCTCTCTTATCTCCTTTATCACCTCTCTTCCGATCAGGGCCTCTTTCCTGCTCAATTTCAAATTGCTGAAGAATTCCTGGGCCTTCTTGATGGAAAGGGCACAGACCTTAGCAATGGACTTCTCTCCCACGGTGACCGCCAGGCTTTCCGGCTTCAGCCTGGCTCCCTTACAGTCCGGACAAGAACTGGTTCTCATATACTTATTTTTTATCTCTTCTCTTACATACTCTGAGGACGTCTCTCGGTACCTTCTTTCAAGCTGATTGATTATTCCTTCAAAGGGACGACAGAACTTATGGGTCATCCCATGCCTCTCCAGGTGGAAGTTAAGAGAATCATCTCCCGAACCATAGAGCAAGATGTCTCTCTCTTCCCTTTTTAAGTTTTTCCAGGGGATGTGAAGGTTGAAATCATAGTGCTCCGCCACAGTCTCTAACTGTTGAGAGTAGTACCTCTGGGCAGCATACTTCCACTTATGCCTCCTGGTAGTGATGGGCTCACTCCAGGGAAGAATGGCTCCCTCATAGATAGAGAAATTCCTATCAGGAACCACTAAATCCGGATCCACTTCCATCCTTATTCCCAGCCCATCGCAACCCGAACAGGCACCATGGGGAGAATTGAAGGAGAACATCCTGGGGGATAATTCCCCAAAGCTTATCCCACACTTTATACAAGCAAAGTGTTCACTAAATAGAAGTTCACGGTTAACCGTTAACCGTTTACCGTTAACCGTAATTAAAACGATCCCCTTCCCCAACCTCAGGGCAGTCTCCACAGAGTCAGCGAGTCTGGATTTTATTCCTTTCTTTATTATCAATCTATCTACCATAACCTCAATATCGTGCTTCTTATACCTATCCAAAGAGGGAACCTCTGCTAAATCATAGACCTTGCCGTTCACCCGGACTCTTACGTACCCTTCTCTTTGAATATCTTCAAATAACTTCTTATATTCTCCCTTGCGCCCTCTTACTAAGGGAGCTAAAACTTGAATCCTGGTCTCCTCTGGTAATGCCAATATTCGGTCGGTGATCTCCTGTGATGTCTGGGGAGAGATCTCCCTTCCGCACTTAGGGCAGTGAGGCAGCCCGATCCGGGCAAAGAGCAGTCTCAGATAATCGTAGATCTCGGTCATGGTCCCCACAGTTGATCTGGGATTGGCTCCCGCCTTCCTCTGCTCAATGGCGATAGCCGGGGAGAGGCCATCAATGGATTCCACATTTGGTTTCTTCAACTGCTCCAAGAACTGTCGGGCATAGGCAGAGAGAGACTCCACATACCTCCGTTGCCCTTCGGCATAGAGAGTATCGAAAGCCAAGGAACTCTTTCCACTTCCCGAGAGTCCAGTAATGACTACTAACTTATTTCTGGGTATCTTAAGGTCGATATTTTTGAGGTTATGCTCCTTTGCTCCTTTTATGACAATCTTATCTTTACCCATGTCTTTCCTCGGTTTTTAAGAAAAAGGCTAAAATTAAAATGGCAATGAGGGAAAGTGCTGCTCCGTAAATAAAGGGCAAGCTGGGATTATAATTCCAGAGAAATCCCGCAATGAGGCCGGCAGGAAGCATGGCCAGGCTGATTGAGGTATGAAAGGTCCCCAGGGCAGTTCCCCTCAACTCTTCCTTTACAAAGTCAGAGGCATAGGCCCTCTGATTGGCTTCAATCAAGGCAAAGAATACTCCATAGAGGGCAAATAGAATAATGGAAGAGATAAGGGAAGAAAAGAAGGCAAAGCCCAGGCAGGTTAAAGTATAAAGAGAATATCCTAAGAGAATGACCTTCTTCCTCCCTATTCTATCAGAGAGCATCCCCCCCGGTATGGAGAATAGGGCATAGACGATATTGAACCAGATGTAGAGGATAATAGGGATGGTAGCCGGACGAAGAGGAAAACGATCGCCGAATACCACCCAAGCCTTTAAGATAAAGAACATATAGGTAAAATTAGCAAGGGCAAATATAGTAACCGCTAAGAGATATTTTTTGAAACCTATGGGAAGGTTTTTTAGGTTAATTCCAAAGGTTATATCTTCCTTTGGTCTCCTGGCCTTTTCCCTTACCGAAAAGAGGGGAATCAAAGCAAAGAAGGCGATGATGGCAGAGATAAGAAGGATGGGCTTGAAGTCGAACTTCAAGAAGAAGTAAAGGATTAAGGCTAAGGCGGCTCCCAAAACCGCTCCCGAGGTATCCGCTGCTCGATGGATGCCGAAGGCCTTTCCCCTCACCTCTCCTTTACTGGAAGAAGCAATCATAGCATCCCTTGGGGCCGTCCTCAGGCCCTTTCCTATTCTTTCTATCGGTCTTAAGAATAAGAGAGCAAGCCAGCTTTGAGAAAGGGGAAAGAATATCTTGGCAATAGAAGAAGTAAGATATCCCCAGAAGACAAAGGGCTTTCTCCTCCCTACCTTATCCGACCAATAGCCACTGAAGACCTTCAGGATACCGGCCACACTATCTCCC
>DRGV01000065.1 GCA_011049955.1 bacterium | reverse complement strand
TTACAGTTCGGAGTTCGGAGATCAAAGACTAAAAGCAGGGCGCAGATGACCGCAGATAGGCAAGAAAATGGGCAGGTGAGAAAGTGAGAAAGTGGGACAGTTGGTTAGTTTGCCAGTTTGCTGGTTAGCCTGTTAACTTATCAACTTATCAACGTATCAACTTATTCACTTATTCACTAAAGCTATACGGAGTAAGAAAATGATAAAAGTAGGGATTGCTGGCGCTACAGGATACGCCGGGATAGAGCTCATTAGGATACTTTTGGACCATTCCGAGGTAAAGATTACTAAATTATCGGCCAAGATGGATGGAAAACCCCAGAAGATATCCGATATCTTTCCATCCTTAAAGGGAAGGATTGATTTAATATGTACTGATTTGGATATCAGCGATATGGCTAAAGAAAGTGATCTTATTCTTCTTGCCCTTCCCCACAAAGTATCCCTGAGGTTTGTCCCTCAATTCATCAAATTAGGAAAGAAGGTCATTGATCTTTCTGCCGACTTCCGCTTTGATGACCTCAAGGTTTATGAAGAGTGGTATGCTCCCCATACAGGGGAGAGCAGGAAGTTAAACTCTCAAGCAGTCTATGGACTACCTGAACTTTATAAGGAGGAGATAAAGAAAGCAAACCTAATAGCCAATCCCGGATGCTATCCTACGAGCGTTATCCTCGGCGTGGCACCACTTTTGAAAGATAAATTAGTGAAGACTGATAATATCATTGCCGATTCCCTGTCCGGTGCTTCCGGGGCCGGACGAGTCCCTTCTATGGTTGCTCACTATCCAGAGTGTAATGAGAATGTCAAAGCCTACTCCATTGCCACCCATCGTCATACCCCAGAGATGGAGCAGGAACTATCCAAATTGGCCAAGAAGGAAATCAAGATCTCATTTACCCCCCATCTCCTTCCCATGAATCGGGGGATACTCTCCACCATTTATCTTAACTTAGTCAAGAAGCTAAAGGAAGAAGAGATCATAAAACTATATCAAAACTTTTATAAAAATGAGCCTTTTATCCGCGTTTTGGAGAAAGGCACTTTTCCAGAGACGAGGAACGTTCGGAATTCGAATTACTGTGACATTGGGGTTAAAGTGGACGAGCGAACGAATCGAGTCATTATCATATCTGCCATAGATAACTTAGTAAAAGGAGCAAGTGGTCAGGCGGTACAGAATATGAATATTACGTATGGTTTCAAGGAGACACTGGGATTAGAATCTTCAGGGATCACCCCCTGAACGCAGATGGCCGCAAATTTTTAATAAAACCAAAACGCAGATGACCGCAGATAGGCAGGAAAGTGAGCAGGTGAGAAAGTGTGAAACGGAGAAACCACAAGATTACACAAGATTAGCACAGAAAAAATCTGGTGAAAATCTGTAAAATCTGTGGATCCCGATTTTGATTTTTGATTTTAACTGTGTCCACCTGTGTTCACCTGTGGTTAATTCTCTGTGTCCTCAGTGGTTTAATTTTGATATTTAATTTTTAATTTTATTATAGGGAGTTCGAGATGGAAAATGGGATTACTACTCCCCGCGGTTTTAAGGCTGCGGGGATTTCTTGTGGGATTAAGAAAAGGGGTAAAAAGGACTTAGCCTTAATCTACTCCGAGGTTATGACAAGGGCTACAGCATTATTCACCACTAACCAGATTAAGGCGGCACCCTTAAAAGTAAGTGCCGAGCATATTAAGGATGGGAAGGCCCAGGCGATTGTCATAAACTCTGGGTGTGCCAATGCTGCAACAGGAAAGAAAGGGCTAAAGGATGCAAAAGAGATGACTAAGATAGCAGCAGAAGAGCTAGGAATAGAAAGGGAGGATGTTCTCGTTGCCTCTACCGGAACCATCGGCACTTTTCTACCTATGGATAAGATTACTGAAGGAATAAAGGAAGCAAAGGAGAAATTGAGTGAGGAAGGAGGGAGGGAGGCAGCACAAGCAATAATGACCACAGATACCTTCCCTAAAGAAGTAGCGGTAGAGTTAAAGATAGGTGACAAGAGAGTTATTATTGGAGGGACGACAAAGGGGGCCGGGATGATCTTCCCTCACCTTGCCACCATGCTCTCCTTTATCACTACAGATGCAGCAATTAGTGGCGAATTATTGAAGAAGGCACTAAAGTCTTCTATTGCTAAGTCGTTCAATATGATTACCGTTGATGGAGAAGAGAGCACCAACGATATGGTCGTTATCTTAGCCAATGGCTTAGCGAGCAGTAAAGAAATTGTTGAAGAAGATGAGAATTTCAAGAAATTTTCTTCTGGTTTGGATGAGGTCACTCTAAAATTAGCAAAGATGATTGTTATGGATGGCGAGGGTGCCTCGAAATTTGTTGAAGTTGAGATAAGGAAGGCAAAGGATAGTAAGGAGGCAAAAAGGATTGCCTTTTCCATCGCCAATTCTCTTTTGGTTAAGACTGCCATCTTTGGAGAGGATGCCAACTGGGGAAGGATAATGGCGGCTATTGGGAATAGTGGGGTTAAAATAGAAGAGAACAAAATAGATATCTATCTTGGGAATTTAAAGTTGGCCTCTAAAGGTTGCGGGGTCAAATTCAGCGAAGAAGAGGCAAAAAAGATCCTGAAAGAAAAAGAGGTTAAGATAATAGTAGATTTAAATCTGGGAGAAGAGAGTGCCAAAGTTTGGACCTGTGATCTAACACCAGAATATGTAAAGATCAATGCTCATTATCGCACTTAAGGAGTGAAGGATGGAAGTTAGAGTGAGGTTTGCGCCCAGTTCTACAGGGCGTCTCCATATTGGGGGAGTGAGGACCGCTCTATTTAACTGGCTCTTTGCTCGGCATCATAGGGGCAAGTTCATCCTGCGCATTGAGGATACGGATAGGAAGAGGTCAACAAAAGAATCCATCGCTGATATCCTGGAGAGTATGAAATGGTTAGGCCTTGAATGGGATGAAGGACCTTACCTCCAGATGGATAGGTTGAAAATCTATAAGAAATACGGTGATAAACTCTTAGAAGAAGAAAAGGCCTATTTCTGTTACTGCACTCCAGAAGAGCTCAAAGATAGGAGAAGAAAGGGAGCCTATAGGTATGACGGGAGGTGCCGCAATCTAACTGAGGAACAAAAGAGGAAATATACCAGACAGGGAAGGAAGCCCGCTTTGAGGCTCAGATCGCCCTCAACGGGAAAAACGATCTTAAACGATATAATCAGGGGAAGAATAGAGTTTGAAAATAAACTCCTGGATGATTTCGTATTACTTAAATCAGATAGCGTTCCCACCTATAACTTTGCCTGCATCATCGACGACGTTCTTATGAAGATCACCCATGTAATAAGGGGAGAAGACCACCTTTCCAATACTCCCAGGCAGATACTGGTCTATCAAGCCTTAGGTTTTGAGCTGCCTGAGTTTACTCACCTCCCCTTGATACTGGGAAGCGACCATACACCTCTATCCAAGCGTCACGGTGCAGTGGCGGTCAGTCAGTATAAAGAAATGGGCTATCTTCCCCAGGCCTTGATAAACTATCTTGCTCTTCTGGGCTGGGGGACGCCTGAGTCAAAACAGCTCTTTACCCGAGAAGAATTAATCGAAAGGTTCTCCTTAGAGCATGTGAGCAGGAACCCGGCGGTCTTCGATCCCAAAAAATTGGAGTGGCTGAATGGCCACTATCTAAAAGAAACTGATCCTGAAGAGATAACAGATTTGGTCATCGATTATCTGAAGAAAAATGAACTTCTGTTAGGAGAGATTGATCCAGAAAAGAGGAGATGGATAGAAAGGATTGTAGGAACAGTGGGAGAGCGTCTGAAGTATATCGGCCAGATTATAGACTACGCCGGCTTCTTCTTTACTGAAAAAATAACCCTTGATAAAAAAGCAAAAGAGAAATTCTTGAGGGAGGAGATAAAACCTTTCTTAAAGGAAGTAAAAGAGAAACTATCTGAGTTAGAAGAATTTAAGGAAAAGGAGATAGAAAAAATAATCAGGGAAGAATTGGAAGTATTCAAATTAAAGCCCAAGATAGGAGCCCAGGCCATTCGGGTAGCCCTTACGGGACAGACCATAAGCCCTCCATTATTTGAGACCATTGAGCTCTTAGGCAAAGAGAGAACCATAGAACGCCTGAAAAAAGTACTCTAAAAATTTTGCTATTTCACTCTATATATGTTATCATAAATACATAGTTTCAAACGAATTAAATCTGTGCTAATCTGTGAAGATTGCCGAACGATAGTGAGGCATATTTTGCGGGATCATCTAGTGGTAGGATGCGAGATTCTGGATCTCGTCGCCCTGGTTCGAATCCAGGTCCCGCAGCCAACCTTCGCTCCTTCGGGGCTTCGGTTGGCAGGCCAATTCTGATAAGAATTGATATCGAGCACGAATATGTGAGATACCTTATGCTCAACATTTCTGAAAGAAATTTTGGCGCGTTAGTCCAGCTGGTTTAAGACGCCGCCCTCTCAAGGCGGAGATCACGGGTTCGAATCCCGTACGCGCTACCATCCCGTAAAGAAAAATTTTTTAAATTTTTCCACGGGATAAGCCCCGTGATGAGCGAAATCCGAAGAAACCTTGTTTTATACGGGACAAAGCGAATTTTACGGGGCCACCCCGTAAAGAAAAATTCTTTGAATTTTTCCACGGGGTTTACCTCGTGCTGAACAAAGTGAATTTACGGGGTGTGGCACGTGGTCGCTGAAAGCGACTTTATGTGCCCAGGTCAAAAAGAAAATGTATTATGTCTATATACTACATAGTATGAAAGATGGCAGATTATATACTGGCTTTACTTCTGATTTAAAGAAAAGATTAAACGAGCATTCAACTGCTAAAGTAAAATCAACAGAACGTAGACTACCACTGAAATTAATCTATTACGAAGCATATTTGAATAGAACAGATGCCAAAAGTAGAGAGAAGTTTCTAAAAAGTGGATCAGGAAAAAGGTACATTAAAAAGCAACTGAGCAATTATTTTCGAATAACTAATCCGTGTTAATCTGTGGTGTAAAGATGGAAGAAGCAATAAAGAAAGCAAAGGTCTTGATGGAGGCCCTACCCTATATCAAATCATTCTATGATAAGACAGTGGTCATAAAGTATGGGGGGAGCGCCATGATTGATGAGGATCTGAAGCGAAACGTCATCCAGGACATCATCTTCATGGAATATGTAGGCATGTATCCGATCGTGGTTCATGGAGGAGGGGCCCAGATCTCAGAACTTATGAAGAAGTTAGGCAAGAAGCCAAAGTTTATCAAGGGGATGAGGATCACAGATAAAGAGACAGCAGAAATCGTAGAGATGGTCCTGGATGGAAAGATCAATTCTGAGATTGTACAGCTAATAAATAAAAATGGAGGAAATGCTGCCGGACTAAGTGGAAAGGATGGAAACCTCATCCGGGCAAAGAAGCTTTTAGGTGAAAAAGGTGAAGATATGGGTTATGTAGGAGAGGTGGAGTCTATAAATCCGGGCATCATAGATGTCCTGGGTAAACAGGACTTCATTCCCGTTATCTCTCCCATAGGATTGGGCAGGGATGGCCATACCTATAATATGAATGCTGACCTGGTTGCTGGAGAGATCGCCGCCGCCTTAAAGGCCCACAAATTAGTTCTTTTAACAGATGTCAAGGGAATCTATAAGAGCAAAAAGACCATTCTTTCTACTCTGAAGATTGAGGATGCTAAGAAGTTGATAGAGAAGGGGGTCATTGAGAGAGGGATGATCCCCAAGGTGAAGGCCTGCGTCACTGCTTTGAAAGCCGGGGTAGCCAAGACCCACATCATAGATGGTCGCATTCCCCATTCCCTGCTCTTAGAGATCTATACTGACAAGGGAATTGGAACAGAGATTGTGAAGTGAAGGCAGAAGAAGTAAAGAAGTTAGACGAGAAGTATGTTATCCATACCTATAAAAGGATTCCTTTAGTTCTGGTCAAAGGAAAAGGCACGAGGGTCTGGGATAGTGAGGGAAAAGAGTATCTGGACTTCGTGGCCGGGATTGCGGTGAATGGATTGGGCCACTGCCATCCAAGGGTAGTAAAAGCCATCCAGGAACAAGTCGCTCAACTAATACATATTTCAAATCTCTATTACATTGAGCCTCAGGTAAAATTAGCAAAACTATTGGCAGAGATTTCCTTTGGGGATAAGTCCTTCTTTTGCAATAGTGGGGCAGAGGCGGTTGAAGCGGCCATAAAACTCTCTCGCAAGTATGGTAAGGGAGAGAGGTACGAAATAATCTGTATGGAGGGCTCCTTCCATGGAAGGACACTGGCTACCTTAACCGCTACTGGACAGGAAAAATATAGGAAAGGTTACGCTCCTTTAGCTCCAGGATTCAAGATCGTTCCTTTCGATGATTTGGAGAAAGCAAAGGAAGCCATCAGCAGCCGAACGGTGGCTATAATGTTGGAATCCATACAGGGCGAAGGTGGAATAAATGTTGCTAGGGATGATTATCTGAAAGGCATTCGCAGATTATGTGATAAAAATGACCTCTTGCTCATTTTAGACGAGATTCAGTGCGGAATGGGAAGGACAGGAAAGTTATTCTCTTATGAACATTATGAGAT
>DRGV01000064.1 GCA_011049955.1 bacterium | reverse complement strand
GTCTATAGCCAAGTATTAAAAGCATCAAAGGGATGGTGGGCCGGGCGACCATCTCAATAGTCCTTTTTCCAATCCTTAAGAATTCGAAGAGAAATGGTATAGATACTGGATGGATAAGGGCTACTTCCATGCTGAAGTAGATAGAAAGAGAAAGCCCTTTACTATGGTTATCCCTCCTCCCAATATCACTGGCTCCTTACATATGGGCCATGCCCTAAATAGTACTCTGCAAGATATTTTGGTTAGGTATAAGAGGATGAGGGGTTACAATGCCTGCTGGATTCCCGGGACAGACCATGCGGGAATTGCTACCCAGAACGTGGTGGAGAGGGAACTATTGAAAGAGGGCAAGAGTAGATTCGATCTGGGAAGAAAAAAATTTATAGAAAAGGTCTGGGAATGGAAGAAGAAATACGGAAATAGAATCATCGAGCAATTGAAGAGGTTGGGATGCTCTTGTGATTGGGAGAGATTGAGGTTTACCCTGGATAAAGAATGCTCTGAAGCAGTGACCGAGACCTTTGTCAAATTATATGAGAAGGATCTGATCTACCGGGATGAATACATCATAAACTGGTGCCCCAGATGCCAGACCGCCTTATCCGATATTGAGGTGGAGCATGAGGATGAGAAGGGCTACTTCTACTATATAAAATACCCCTTTAAGTCGCAGGTCGCAGGTCGCAGGTCGCAGGTCGCAAGAAAAACGACGAGCGATAAGCGACGAGCGACGAGCGATTATATTACTGTGGCCACCACCAGACCAGAGACCATGCTCGGTGATACTGCGGTGGCAATCAATCCTAAGGATAAAAGGTTCAAGAGACTAATAGGCAAGACCCTCATCCTTCCCATTATGAATAGGGAGATACCCCTCATCGCTGATGATTATGTTGACCCAGAATTTGGTACCGGGGCAGTAAAGATCACCCCGGCCCATGACCCCAATGACTTTGAGATAGGAAGGAAGCATAAACTTCCTGAGGTAAGGGTGATAGACACTTCTGGGAAGATGACTAGGGAGGCTGGGAAGTATGAGGGATTGGATAGATACGAATGTAGGAAAAGGCTTCTTGAAGATTTAGAGAAAGAAGGCTATTTGGAAAAGAAGGAGGATTATCTTGTTCCCGTGGGAAGATGTTATAGATGTTCTACTTCTATTGAGTTCCTCATCTCATTGCAATGGTTTCTCAAAGTAAGGGACTTGGCCAAACCCGCCATTGAGGTAGTAAAGGAAGGAAGAATAGAATATATCCCCAAAAGGTGGGAGAAAGTCTATCTGGATTGGATGGAGGGCTTGAAGGACTGGTGCCTTTCCCGGCAGATATGGTGGGGACACCGAATTCCCGTTTACTACTGCCAGAATTGCATATCGCAGGTCGCAGGTCGCAGGTCGTCAGAAACGATAAGAGACCAAGCGAAGCGAGCGATAAGCGACAAGCAAGTTGAGCCTATTGTGGCGAGGAAGAAGCCGAAGGAATGTCCAAAGTGTGGGAATAGAAATTTGGTACAGGATCCGGATGTTTTAGATACCTGGTTCAGTAGCGCCCTCTGGCCCTTTTCCACCCTTGGCTGGCCAAAGAAAACAGAGGATTTAGCCTACTTCTATCCCACGAGTCTTTTGATCACAGGCCATGAGATCATTCACCTCTGGGTGGCGAGAATGATCAAGATGGGACTGGAATTAATGGGCGATATACCTTTTAGCGAAGTTTACATCCATGGTATTGTTCGGGATAAGAAGGGGAAGAAGATGAGTAAATCCTTAGGGAATGTCATCGATCCCTTAGATATTATTGCTGAATATGGAACGGATGCCCTACGTTTTACCTTAGCCTCTTCCTGTGCCCAGGGACAGGATTTACAGCTATTCGATGAGAAGTTCATTTCCAGTAGGAATTTTACTAATAAGATATGGAATGCCTCCCGCTTCGTCCTCATGAACTTAAAAGACTTCAAACCAGCATCCAGCATCCAGGATCTAGGATCCAGTTTAACTTTAGTCGACCGCTGGATTCTCAGTAGATACCATAGAACTGTTAAAGAGGTCACAGATTCCATTGAGAATTACAGAATAAGTGAAGCAGCTCAGATTCTATACCGTTTTGTCTGGCATGAGTTCTGTGACTGGTATCTAGAACTTATTAAACCTAGGCTCAATGATGGGGAAATTGATCCTCGATCCTCGATCCTCGATCCTGGTAAGGAAAGAAAACCAGCATCCAGCATCCAGCATCCAGGATCCAAAGAGGTAGCACAGTATGTAATGTATCTTGTCTTGGAGGGAACATTGAGACTCCTCCACCCCTTTATGCCTTTTATTACTGAAGAAATATGGCAACAACTAAAAAAAGTTACCCAGTTACCCAGTTACCCAGTTACCCAGTTAAAAAATAAGAAAAACCATCAAACCATCAAACCGTCAAACCGTCAAACTGAGTCTATTATGATTAGTTCCTGGCCAGAGCTTGATAAAAGAAGGATAAACGCTAAAATAGAGAAGGAGATGGCCCTTGTCATAGAGGTCACTACTTCAATCAGGAATATTAGATCAGAGATGGGGCCCGCTCCCCAGAAGAAGATAGAGGCCTTTCTTAAGATAAGGAAAAAAGACCAGCTGAAGACAATAGATGCGAACGCCACTTATATTAGAAACCTCGCTCGGGTATCCAGGATAGAGATGGGTCCCG